>NZ_JBFHFD010000686.1:0-4577 GCF_041583735.1 Novipirellula sp. | reverse complement strand
CGAACTACGACTGCTTTTGCCTCAGGATCGCGTCAAGCTGTTGGCACTGGCCGAGATCGAAGGCTCGATTGACGTGGACGAAACGGGGGCCACCTTCGCGGAAAACGCGGCCTTAAAAGCGACCGAACAAGCCAAACATCTTGGCCAATGGGTGCTAGCCGAAGACAGCGGGCTGACCGTCGATGCACTGGGCGGCGAACCGGGAGTCCACTCGGCTCGCTACGCCGGCACCCATGGTGACGACGAAGCCAATAACGACAAACTGCTGGCGGCATTGAAGGACGTGCCGGATGACCGCCGGACGGCACATTTCAATAGCTACCTGTGCCTTTCGGATCCACAAGGCAACGTGCGATTGGAAGCCAATTCACGTTGCACAGGCCGGATTGCCCACACACGGCAAGGCACCGCCGGATTCGGCTACGACCCGCTGTTTATCATCCGCGAATACCATCGCACGTTTGGCGATTTAGATTTGACGGTGAAGCGAGCGATCAGCCACCGCTCTCGAGCACTGCGGCAATTTGTGCCCGAGTTTTTGCGGTTGATCGAATCGATCGATCAATAGGCTTCGTTGATCTGGGATAGGCGGGAAGTCGATCCCACATTTACGACCGCGATACTCTTACGGCGTAAGCGCAGGGTCGTTTCCATACCCGAGGCCAGGGCCAGAGAGCATTCGCGTGGGAACTTGGCCACCGCGAACCTCAAAGAACTCGCCAAAGTCTGCCATCCAGCGTTGATTGGCGGCGGGTGAATACTGGCGGCCATTGCTTTCGATCGCGGCAACGCCCGGAATATGAGCGGCCAATGAAGCCGAGTGCAACAGCGACGCTCCGACGCACGTCAGATCCTGGACACACAAAAACAACTTCTCGTGACGCGCGACGGCCCCCAGCAACAAGGCCTCGGCGTGCCCCTTACATGCCTTCAGTGCGATTCCGCTGTAGCCCTGTTTGATCGCCGTGCGAAGCGAACGAAGGTTCACCAGCGATTCATCAATCACCACCGGCAAACGCTCGCGAACACGATGCATCGTGATCGCCGGCAAACGTTCCAAGTCGCGGTGCGTCGGTTGTTCGATGTACTGAATGCAACGAAGTGCATCGGGTTGTTCGCGGGTAATACGTTCGAGCACCGCCAACACATATTCTTCGTCCGCGCATTTCTCGTTGAAGTCGAGCGAGAAGGCCCAATCCGCTTGACCGGCCACCGGTTTTGCACGAACGCTAGTGGCGACTTGGTGCGTCCGGATCACACGCTGAACATCCCAATCCAAATCGTCGCCATTGAGTTTAATTTTCAAATGGGTCAAGCCGTCACGAACGATCCAGTCACGTAGCGTTTCAGGCAATCCATCGCCGACGGGCTGATCCAGATCGCCATCGCCAAGCGGATCAAGGGCGCCGACGAGATGATACAGTGGCATCGAAGCAACTGGCTCGTTCGAAATCAAATCACCAAGCCACACGTCACGGTAGGCAGATTCACCTAGGTAATGAGCCAAGTCATGCTCGAGATACGGCTGCGACAACAGCGCGTAGCTACTTTGACCGGCTGCTTTGCCATGCGCATCGAACAACGCCGCCTCGACAGGAGACGCTGCGAGCAGCACGGCAAGATCAGGAATCGGAGAGTTCAACCCTCGCTCGGATGCAAGCTGCTTCGCAATCGACTCGCGCACTGGAATCATCTGATGACAGATATCCAGCGGATGCCCAGTCAACTCGCTGCCGGAGAACGCTTTTGCGATACGTCCGACCAATTCAACAACGATGTCAAGCTTTTCAGCATCGCCCACCGACGGATCGGGCCACGCCCAGGCGACTCCCATTGTCATCGAACCGAGCCCGGTGGCCGCTTGCGAGGCCGATTCGGCATTGCAATCGACCGAAACCACGGTGACATCCGTGACCACTCGCCCGCCAAACTTCATTGGCGTTCGGTAATCATAGGTCTCGCTGCGCACATTCAGTTCGACGCGTTGTAAATCAGTTAAGGTTTTCATGCCTGAAACTGTAGCCGAATTTGGAGAGACATTCGACCACCACAATCCACGTCGCTGGATTTTGCATCAACCAAACGGGCAAAGTATCAAATACTTTGCCGGTTGTTCTGAAAAAAATGAGCCAGCTCGATGGGTTGCGAAGGTCACTGATTCCCCTCGCAACCCTTCCGCACTAGACCAAGTTCTTACGAACAGCCCAAACAGCGGCTTGAGTACGATCGCTAACGCCGATCTTGCGAAGGATGTGCTGGACATGTTCCTTCACGGTTTCATAGCTGATGCCGAGCATCTTGGCGATTTCTTTGTTGGTCAAACCGAGCGCCATTTGCCGAAGGACTTCGCTTTCGCGCTGAGTCAAAGGGACTTCGATGTCTTGGCTCAAACGAGGCGTTGCCAACGCACCGGTGACGCGTCGCAGTTCTTCGCGGGTCCATGCCGATTCGCCCGAAACGGCTAGCTTGAGAGCTTCGGTCAGACGTTCGCGGCCAGCCGACTTCAACACAAAACCTGCGGCGCCCAGTGCAACGGCACGAGCGATGTAGGTTGGGTTGTCGTACGCCGAAAACAACACGATTGGAAGATCGGGGTGGTCCAGCTTGATACGCCCAAGAGCGTTCAGTCCATCTCCACCTTCCATACGGATATCCAACAGAACCACGTCGGGCTTAATGGCTTCGACTTGGCTGAGTGCTTCAGCCGCAGTGGTCGCTTCACCGGCGACCTCGATGTCGGTCCCCTCGAGCAACAGCGCGATGCCCACTCGAATGATCTCGTGGTCATCAACAATCAGAAGCTTCTTGGTCATTTTCTTATTCCTGTAAGTAGAAGAGATTCGCGTATCTGCAATTTCTTAATTTTCCCACCACGTCAAGCGTGTCTGGGGTACCTCACCAGCGACATTCGCCGTAAAGCTTACTCTATTCGGGTGCTCACCCTTACGCAGGATGATGATTTACTCCAGCAACCCGCCAAACCAAAATTTACTTCCAAAAGTTTGACGTTTTCCTGAGTACACCGCTCGATTCACTCCGATTGACGCGTTCACCAAAGCCGCAGTGCAATTGCATCACTGCCCCCTTGATGACGTTTCCCTGACTACAAACATCGCGAAAAATCGCTGTTTTTACCGCATCGAGTCAAATCGACGGGTTCGGTAAAGAGAACGCGGTCAGCAGGTTTTAAGTCCGCCGCAATGGGGACGACAAGGTCCCTTCGTCCATTCGGCTGTTGAAGTCACCCCCCTATTATTAACACGAAAAGAGGGGGGGGAAGGGGGGCGCTAGTCAATTGAATGCGAATTGGGTTGATCCCGACAACGAAATGGGGGGGACAAAACGCGATTACCAAAATGGTTTTCTGTTTTCCGAACCCAACACCCCTCAATCGGACGGACTCAAAACCCAAAAAGGAAAATTTGCCCGTTTGCTTTTATTTCGGGTAATCGACGGTCTTTCTTGCCTCATTTCATGCCCTGGCGTCGATTGACGCGATCGCTAGGACCGGGACTAATTTCACTCAGCTTCGCTAATGACGATACGTTTTCCGTACCACCAAAAATAACGGCGTGCGGCTTGCCGCTATACAAAAAACTGCTGTCGTGGAAGGCGATCAAGCGAGCTTAAAAATTGCGGAACGATCAATTTAACGGCTTCCGCGGCGGCCGACCTCGCCGAGAGTTCGGACAAAATCCCGTCGATTGCCGCTTCCTAAAAGCTTCACTGCGTTAGCCTTCAGGGAAAGGTTGCTGCAGCCCTGAATCGACTTGACGCTCGGCTCGACGTCGCGGCGTGCTCAGCCACCGCAGCATCCGACGAACATGGGGCGACGAACATGGGGCGACGAACACGAGCCCAAACCGCTGTTACAAAAGGACCACAGGCGAGTCCCAAAAAGGCTGTCTCGCGTGGCAGCGGTCGCAGCGTTGGATTCCGGCATGATGAGGGTCCGTGCTGGGGTGATAACGGACGGGCGTCGACCTTTGTCCAAGCCGGGGCACCTAAACAAGCCTCCTTGGTGCTCCCCGCATGGCATTTCGGCTATGATTCTTCACATTAATCATCACCGTTTCTCTAATTCACCTGGGAGGTTTCTTTGTTACGGAATCGCTAGACGGCGTTTCACACATAGCCACGTCGGTAAAAGTCAGACGCGATCGGTCTTTCTCCGGCATGCATGTAGAGGCGTGGTAGGTTTGATTCGTTAGCGACCTGGACCGATTTATCCGTTTAAGACCCTGGTGCCTGAGCAACTGGGACTTGTTTGGAATGAAAGTTCATCGCCAACGTCACAGACACTCGATAAGGCACTTCAGACAGCGGCGAATTAGCGGCCCCCCAATGACTCAGACGGACGCAGCATGGTGGAGCGTTACGATAGAGGAAGCCCGGTTAAGCGAGGCATGGGAGCCTACATTTTCTCCGCTGCACTAAAAGCGTCTAGCATTTTTGATAGAGGAACCTGCAATATGCTCATGAAACAGCCGTGCCCCGAACAGCAATTTGCTTACCAAGCCCCTTACGGCTCGACACTGCAGGACACTGGCGTTCAGTTTTCCGTGTTCAGCCGTTCG
>NZ_JBFHFD010000685.1:0-4601 GCF_041583735.1 Novipirellula sp. | reverse complement strand
GGCTTCGGCCGTTGAAAGAGTTCGTCAGAAGCAGGGCGAGCAAAATGTGCTGCTAGTTCATGCGGGCGACACGTTTAGCGACGACCTGCTCGGTAACCTCACTCAGGGGGAAGCCGTTATTCGCATGATGAATGCCGTCGGCTATGACTATATGGCGCTCGGCAACCATGACTTTGACTACGGCGTGGAACAAACTCGCCATCTGCAAAAACTTGCCGACTTTCCACTGCGAGGTGCGAACATCATCGAGCAAGAAACCAACCAGCCGTTCCTGGGCAAACCATTCCACATCTTCTCGGTGGGCAAGGTAAAGATTGCCGTTTTGGCTCTCGGCTACCATAACACCGATCAAACTACCGCACCTAAAAATATTCAGGGGCTTCGCTTCGTCAATGGAATCGAAACCGCCCGCCGCTACGTTCCTGAACTTCGTCGTCAGGGGGATGTAGTGGTGATTCTGTCTCATCAAGGAACAGCGGTGGACAAACTGCTAGCCCGTGAGGTTGACGGAATCGACCTGATCATCGGCGGCCATTCTCACGACCGCCTTCACCCGGCGATCACTGTTAATGGAACCAAGATTGTCCAGGCGATGTCCGACACGGCGGCTCTTGGAGAAGTTCGAGTCAGCCTTGTTGATGGACAGGTTGTCAAGATTGAAGACGAACTGCACATGCTCTGGGCCAAGGATTACTCGCACCCGAAAATGGCCACGCTGATTGCCGACATCCGCCAGCCTCATCGACAGAAGCTCGAGGAAGTCATCGGAATGGCGAAGACTCTCATCCCCAGAAAATACAAACACGAGAGTCCCTTCGATGTGCTGGTAGCCAACTTGCTCCGTCAAGAAACCGGAGCCGAGGTTGTATTGCTTCCAGGGGTCGGATATGGAATCACGTTGCCTCAGGGGGAGGTGACTCGTGAAGATCTTTACACGCTGCTACCGCATCCGGCCAAACTCGCAACCTTTACGCTTACAGGCCAACAGATTCATGACGTACTGGAGCAGTCGGCTACCAATCAGGAAGCGGAAAATCCACTGGATCGTGTGGGCGGGCTCATTCAAACCTCGGGAATGACATGGACGCTCGATTGGGTCGCCCAACAAGGAAAGCGGGTTCGTGATGTGCAGGTCAACGCAGTGCGATTGGACAGGAACAAATCCTATCGAGTCGCCTCGCACAGTGGCATGTTAAACGGCATTCACCGGTACGATGAATTGCGAGACGCGGAAGAAGTCAAGGTCAGCGAAGAGAGCATCGTCGATATCGTGGAACATCACTTTCAGCGATCCGAATCAATCGTGGCTCCCCAACCTACAAACATCACTCTGATTCCCAAGCCTCGCTAATCCGATCTACTTTTTGTCTGGTATGCGGTCACATTGAAACGGAAATAACTTGTTTGGCAGTGAGGGAATTGGCATCGAATCGTAATAGCAAATAGATGGCACACAAGCTATGCCTCGAACTACGCAAGGATTTCGTTCGTCTCCTAGTTCGTGATCTCTGATCCCAGCGACAGTGATTCGGATACTGTCAATCGGATCCTGTGATTCGGAGGTAAGTCAATTCATGTTCAACGCCATCGCTGCGGTGAGTGGGGTTCCGCAGCAAACTTAGAATCGAAGCGGGGCTAGACTAAGTTAGCTGTAACGTGAACGACATTGTCGCGTTACGGCATCCTGGCGATCAACGTGGTCGATTGTAAAACGTAGCAAATGTAGAACCGCGATGGGTCCGCCGAGTGGGTTGCCACGCGATAGGCACGGTGATTGCCGACAATACGATACGCGGCGTGCGTTGACATCGTCATTGTTCATCGATTTCGCCAACGCTGGTACATCGTTTGCGATGTTGGTCATGCGGTGGCATCGGTTGTCGGTGCCGTACACACCTGAAATTGATAAAAGAGAGATATTCATGGCTGAAGCAACAACACGTATGGGGCAAGAGTCGCGGCGTTCCGAAGCATACCAGCATTCCGAAGGGACGGTTGCCAGAAGCATTGAAAAACAGACTGCCAAGTTACCGTCTGATGTTTTTCTGTGGGCCGCCTTTGCGTCCATCGGTAGTTCGTTACTTCTGCGGTCGGTGGATCGAAGAGACGAAAGTCTGTTTGTGGGTCAATGGGCGCCAACCTTTCTTTGCCTGGGGATCTACAACAAGATTGTCAAGACCGCGGGCTCTGATCGCACCCGAGGCTAACGCTTTCACAGCGATCTGCCCCCGCTTCAGGCGAACCGCCGCCAACCCCAGCAATTGCGAGACGCTGCCCATTTGCGCAGCGTCATTGTAGAAGAGAACTGGCAGATGGTGACACGGATCCCAACGTGGACAGTCCCACCTTTTCTTCGCGATGCAATTTGAGGCAATCACATCGCTCTGAATCAACTAGGCGGCGTATCCGAAGACACCCCATTTACGAATTGTGAGCTTGCTATGATTGACTGGACTTGGATAACGGCCAGCGGAACAGAGCTCCTCATGGTTTTGATTTCTGGGCTTGGCATCTACGTCACCCTCTTGCTGTTGACCCGTCTGTCTGGGCTGCGAAGCTTTTCTAAAATGTCAAGTTTCGATTTTGCGATCACGATTGCCTTCGGTTCGGTGATTGCCTCCACGCTGCTCACGAAGTCTCCGTCGTTAGCATCCGGGGGCTTCGGACTTGCCGTCCTGTTTCTGATCCAGTACATCGTTTCTCGAAGTCGGCGGTTGGCGGCGTTCGTCGAGTCCATTGTTGACAACGAGCCAATGTTGCTGATGGCCGGCGATAGGGTCCTCGACGAAAACCTGACCCGCGCCCGAGTCACAAACGATGATTTGAATTCTCATCTTCGAGTGGCAGGGATCACGCACCCCAAGCAGGTGTTCGCTGTCGTGATGGAGTCCACCGGTGATGTCGCTGTATTGAAGAAGTCTGATGAAGTGGACCGCTCGCTTTTTGCCGGCGTCAGAGGATCGGAACAGCTAACATTTGACCCGCGTGATTTGTAACCAAACTGGAATCACGAAGGTATTTCCAAACAGGACCTTACGCGCCGGGCATCTGAACATGCTCGGCTTCGACAACGTCCGCGTTTTTGAACCCCTTCTCGAATTTCGCATCGATCACGGCGGACGCGTCCGGCACGTCTCTGTGAATCAGCTTCGTTGGTTGATCACGAAGAACCTCGTCACGATCCAAGTAGAGTCTTAGCTGTACCTTTCCCGCCGGAATGGTTTCGCCCTCCGGCGACAGATCGTCACGCTGGTCGTCGCTCGCGATCACGAACAACGATCCATTGACCATCTTACGTGGCGTCACTTTGCATTGAGTGAACGCGATCGGGGTTGGAGACCAATCATCGATTTCAGAATCCCAGCGGTGTACAAAAATCTGAACCGTGGACAAATTGGGCCAGTCCGCGGGAAGCCCTTTGATGCGGATTACGTGCTCGGTGGGATACCAGTTGTCTTTGGGAATTGCCTTGCCATCCCGATAGCCTCCGGTAGCAGCCAATGCAAAGTCCTCTAGCCAAGCAGCGAACGCTTTGTAGGATTGATCGTCCGTGTGCATCTTGATGCCGCCCAGGTGCGAGACCGGCGTGACCGAGGATGGCTTGCCGAGGTTCCCATCGGCATCTTTGGCAGGAACCTTGGCCGTCGGTTTAAGCAGCAGCAGGCTTTGTAAGGGGGCGTCCACGTTGATTAGCGGCAAATCATCGCCACGCCGCTTTCGACTGCTTGCGATCAACGACTGCAATGTCTGCTCAGGAGTCTCTTTAAAGATGTTCATCTTCGCTCCAAACTTGGCGACGAACTCCTTGTGTCGTTCCAATGGCTTGGCGTGCATCGGATTTTCCGCGTCGATCTCTGCCGGTGTGTGACACGGAAAACATCGCATGCGTTGAGACCAAATGTTTCGCACGAAAGAATCGAGAACCCGATCTTTGCGGGTGTGCCGAATGACCTCAACCGGCGTCTTAGGACCGGCCGCGACGCTTGGCTCGATCGCTGCGGCATTCACCAAGTCCGAGTCTTGGCAGCAGGCTGCGATCCAAGACGCGAAGGCTTCGTATTCTGCGGCCCGATTCTTGGCATGAATTCGCTTGGCCAGCGAATCCGAATCGGATTCGCCCATCTCGATCAAGTGCAGGATTTTCGATTCGCGAGGACGATCAACATCCACCAAACCCTGGTCTCGCAGTGACAAGAACGTCTCACGACTGGACGGCCGGATGTAGTCCTTTAGGTCGACCGAGGAAAGATGACACTGCACACAACTTGAGGGATTCGGAGAGTTGAAGATCGGCATGATCCTCTGCTCGAACACGGAAGCGGGGGTCGGCTCCGCCGCAGACGCATGCGTCCCAAACGCGATCAAGGTGGCAACAAAAATTGCATAGGCGGTTCGTTGCATGGCGATCATCCATTTTTGACGGGAATGTAGCAATTCATAAAAGTGTATCCGATGCTCTAGATCGCTGGTAAGCTGCCAATCCTTCGAACTTCCTCAGAAAGTTCACGCGGAAAGCATCATCCAGAAACTTCACTACGACTCATTCGCCCCCGGCCCGACGCGGTCTGAGCGACGACTACCAGCGATGAATTCATTATTTC
>NZ_JBFHFD010000684.1:0-4608 GCF_041583735.1 Novipirellula sp. | reverse complement strand
TTCCCCAACGTCAACATCGATTTGATCTCCGGCATGGTCGGCGAGACCTGGGACAATTGGAAAGAGAACGTGCGACGGACGCTCGAACTGTCCCCCGAAAGCGTCACGATCTATCAAATGGAGTTGCCGTTTAACACGGTCTACAGCAAGGACATTCTCGGTAACAAAGTCGAAAGCCCCGTGGCCGATTGGGAGACCAAACGAGCTTGGGTCGATTACGCATTCAGCGAATTCATTGCGGCAGGCTACAGCGTCAGCAGCGCCTACACCGTGGTCAAAGACCCTAGCAAAGTGAACTTCTCGTATCGTGACAACCTGTGGCAGGGCGCCGATTTGTTGGCAACCGGAATCGCCAGCTTTGGACACGCCAGCGGAGTGCATTACCAAAACCTGCCTGAACTTGAACAATATCTCGGTGCGATCGAAGCGGGCGAATTGCCGCTCGGACGTGGGTTCGTTCCCACCGATCACCAACGCTTGGTTCGCGAAATGATCCTGTTGCTCAAGCGAGGCTATTTAGAGGTCGGCTATTTCCGCGACAAATTTGGAGTCGACATCGTCTCAGATTGGCAAGACCAATGGAACAGCTACGTCGAAGAGGGTTTGGTCACCATCGATGGCGACACCATCGGTCTGACTCGCGATGGATTACTTCGTGCCGACGCATTGTTGCCCGCGTTCTTCGAGCCTGAGCACCAAGGGGTTCGCTACACGTGAGCAGTGATTCGTTCTCGTTCGCGATGGGCGAATTTACCGCCGAATTTCCTGGCGACCGCATGTACGTCAGCAATCACATGTGGGCGTTACAAACCACGGGCGATCGTTGGCGTTTCG
Source organism: Novipirellula sp. (assembly GCF_041583735.1). NCBI lineage: Bacteria > Pseudomonadati > Planctomycetota > Planctomycetia > Pirellulales > Pirellulaceae > Novipirellula > Novipirellula sp. The sequence goes on along the minus strand of NZ_JBFHFD010000684.1, from coordinate 3,774 downwards.
GGCTGACCGGCTATGCCGTGCGGCTGTTGCAAGATGTCTACTTTTTAGAGTGGACACTCGAACCGGCGACCCCCATCGCGTCGCGTCAATTGATGGGGGCAATCGAAAGCAAGAAGGCGGAAAGCGACCTGTATTCGCCGATTGCCGGCGTCTTGGTGGCGATCAACGAGACCTGTTTAACGGACCCATCGGTCATCAATGCCGATACCTATGGTGAAGGCTGGCTGTTTGAAATCGAAAGCCAGGACGTGGGATCATTGCTCAGTCCTGACGGCTACTTGGCTCATCTTGCGGATGCCTGGGAAGTTGCCCAGCGGACGATCAAAGGCCAAGCGAACCATTAGACCACTGCGACCACCGCGGTGACGCTCGCTTTGGCGTCATGACTCGGCAATAAAACGCGAATTTGGTACAACGACGCAAATCTCGGTCGCGGGCCGCAAGCTTGGCTTAGCGACCATGACGCCGCGTTATGATTCACGCAAAAGGCTTGCTGCAATGAAAGACGGATCTTTAGACCCACGAGCCATGCGGGCCGCACTTGCCCAACTCGCAAAGGCAAGAGCAACGGCAGATGGCGCGAGCTTGCCCTCTTTTCTATTGCCGCCCAAAGCCGATCCCAACGCAGGCCGACGCCGGTATTCGCAGTGGCACGACCGGTTGGTCGATATGCTCAACGCGTTTCCCCATGCGATCGCCCGACAGAGCAACTTTAACCACGTTCGCTGTTCCGCCGAGCAGGTTTTCTCGACGGGAGAATTTCATGGCGTCGTGATCGCTGCACGAAATAAGTTCGAGGTGTTTGCCCGAGTCGACGATGCCGAGCCATCAACGGGATGCAATTGTGACGACGCAGCGGGCAAGCAAGCTTGTCTGCATCAATATGAATTCGTCGATTACTTGTTGGACCAACTGGAATTCTTGAACTCGCCTCTATCGCGAAACATCATCCAGGGAACGTTTGCCAGCGGCAAAGCAAACTACGCTCGCTTTGAGATCGATTTAAAAGCGCGAGCGATTCGGCGATTGAATGCGTTGATGGAGTTTGAATCCTCGCTGACATCCGATGACGTCGCCTCGGGTGACGACAGCTTGCCGATTCTTCAAGAGCAACGAGTTCAGCGTGTCGCATGGGATTTCAAACTCGAAGACGGATATATTTCGGTGGGCCCTGTTCTGCAAATGCAGAAAAAACGGGGCGGTGGCTACACCAAGGGCAAGAAATTGACGTTGGACCGGATCGTCAAAGAGGTGGATCTGCCGCTAACAACCGCAGACCGCCGAGTGGTCGCGGGTATTGCGCGCGACGACGAGGGTTACTACTACGGTGGATCGGGATTGATCCTGGATGCGTTTCACGCGTTGCCACTGCTTGTCGATCAGCCCAATGTGATGATCGATGGCGAGCCCTGCCAGATTGTTCGAGCCTCCATTTATCTAGCCCTGTTGCCACTGAAACAAAGCGAAAAATGGGCGTTTGGCTTTACCGATGAAAACGGAAAAATTCGAGACGCAAAAGTGCTTTGCACGCCTGATGCGTTCTTGAGCATTGACTCGGAAAATCGTGTCTTGTATCTGAGCGAAATGAATGGCGAGAACGTCGAACTGATGCGTGATGCCGTCGGGCTTGGCCAATTCGACGACGACCAAATCGATGCGGTCATCGAGAAGGTGCGTCCGCTGCAAAAACGAATTTCGTTGCGACTGCCCGAATCGCATGCCGGACCGATCGTTCAAGAACCGGCAACGCTCGTGTTGTTGCTGAGATCACGCAGTGACGGGGCGATGGACTATGGGATTCGCTTTCGCGATGCGGCCGGAATCCTGCGACGCCCGGGGGCGGATCCGATGGTCGTCACGATCACGCGCGAACAGAAATCGGTCCAAGTCCAACGTGTTGCCACAGACGAGTTTCAGCGAGCTCATCAGATCACCGAGTCACTTGATCTGGAGATCGACGACAGCACCGGATTCGGTACGATCACTGATTTTCGCACCGCACTGAGCGTCATCGAACGACTCAAATCAAGTGAACTCGATATCGAGGTGCTGTGGGACAAACGGAGCGAGAAACCAATCTCGGTTCTGGGAAGTCTTTCCAGCAAAAATGTGCGGGTCGACATCACCAGCAAACGAAATTGGTTTGGCATCACTGGCGAGTGTGATTTTGGCGACACGAAAATCCCTCTGAAAGCACTGATGGATGGGCTTTCGTCGGCAACCGCCGACGCGATCGAGGGCGACTTCGTCCGAGTCGGTGACGGCGGCTGGGCCCGTATTTCCGATTCGCTACGCAAACGGCTTCATCGCCTGCATGATGCGACGCACGCGGATCGTCAAACACTAAAACTCGATGCCACTGCAGCGCCGGCGATCCGTGATCTGATGGAATCAGACATCGAAATCAAAGCGGCCAAATCGTGGCAGAAATGTCTGACTCGACTCAACCGCGCCGAAAAACTGAATCCCTCGCTCCCTAAGAATCTTGACGCAACGCTGCGTGACTATCAAGTCGACGGATACAAATGGATGCGTCGACTCGCCGAATGGGGCGTCGGCGGGATTTTGGCCGATGACATGGGGTTAGGCAAAACGCTGCAAACGCTTGCGGTGCTCTTGGATCGATCCGAAATCGGTCCCAGCTTGGTGATCGCCCCCACCTCGGTCGGATTCAATTGGGCTCGTGAAGCCGGCCGGTTTGCCCCCGATTTGAACGTGCATCTTTACCGTGAAACCGAGCGTGAAGAGTTTTTGCCATCGGTAGGTCCTGGCAACCTTGTCATTTGCAGTTACGGGTTGGTCCTGCGTGATGCCGAAGCACTCGCGAAGGTCCAATGGGGCACGATCGTGCTAGACGAGGCTCAGGCGATCAAAAATAGCCGCAGCAAAACGTCTAAGGCGATTGCCGCACTCAAGGCCGATTGGATCGTGGCACTGACAGGCACGCCCGTCGAAAATCATCTCGGTGAATTGTGGAGCCTGTTCCATGTCGTTTCCCCCGGCGTGTTTGGCGGTTGGGATCATTTTCGTAAACGATTTGCCTTGCCGATTGAAAAACAGAACGACGAAGCTGCCCGCAAGGCGTTGGCTGAACGATTGAAGCCGTTTGTGTTGCGACGGACCAAATCCGAGGTGCTGACAGAATTGCCGCCGCGAACGGAAATGAATTTGTATGTCGACCTGAGCCCCGCCGAACGCGCCGAATACGAGAAGGTGCGGCGGGTCGCGATCGGCGAAATCGAACAGCTCGAATCCCAAACCGAAATCAAAGACCAGCGGTTCAAAATTCTGGCGATGCTGACGCGGCTTCGTCAAATTTCTTGCCACGCCGGGTTGGTCAATGAAACGTGGACCGAGTCCTCCGCGAAACTGGACCAATTATGCGAAACGCTCGATAGTCTTCGCGAAGAAGGACACCGCGCGCTTGTGTTTAGCCAATTCACCGCCCACTTGGCATTGATCCGAACGGCGCTCGAGGCACGCGGAATCACTTACGAATATCTCGACGGATCAACGCCGGCTACGGCACGTCAACAAGCAGTTGATCGTTTTCAGCAAGGGACTGCCAATGTCTTCTTGATCTCGCTGAAAGCGGGCGGGACGGGATTGAATTTGACCGCGGCCGACTATGTGATCCACATGGATCCGTGGTGGAATCCGGCGGTCGAAGACCAAGCTACCGACCGAGCCCATCGTTACGGCCAAGACAAACCGGTGATGGTTTACCGTATCATCGCCAAGGGAACGATCGAGGAAGAGATTCTGGCACTCCAT
>NZ_JBFHFD010000683.1:0-4609 GCF_041583735.1 Novipirellula sp. | reverse complement strand
TCAACCAACAACTAGAACAGGACTCGAAAAAATGCCTCGTCTCAACCAAGTCACTCCCGATCAAGCTTCCGGCGCGGTAAAGGATATCTACGGCGACCTGACAGCCCAAATGGGCAAAGTCGTAAACATTTTTCAAGGTATGGGAAACAGTCCAGCCGCGTTGAAGGCGTATCTTTCGATGTCCGCAGCGTTGGCCGAAGGCGAGCTGTCGCCGCAGGACCGTGAGGTTATTTATCTGGCGGTCAGCGAAGGGAATGGCTGCGAATACTGCGTTTCGGCTCATACGATGATCGCCAAGAAAATCGGACTTACCAATGAAGAAACGTTGGCAGCGCGTCGCTTTTTTTAGGTGGATATAAATCGTGGTGCGTTGCTCGAGTTTGTCCGACGTGTGATCGCGAGCCGAGGATTCGTTTCGGATGACGAACTTAACGAAGTGCGGGCGGCTGGATATAGCGACGGTCAAATTGCCGAGGCGGTGGGGTACATCGGATTGGCGACCTATTCAAACCTGTTTAACCACGTCAATGATACGGCATTGGACTTCCCCGCCGCTGAGAAGCTCTAGTGCTGTCGCGACAGGCATGGCAAAGCTCTTCGGTTTTTGTAGCCTTTTTGTAAGGATGCTTGCACGAGAACGTCTCATTGGTAGCGAAACCAAGTCGCACATCGAAACGATATAATCGTGGTCACTACCCGAAAGTTCAAACCATGGCTGCCCAAATCGAACAAAACGAAAACGCTACGAAACCAGCGATGGCCAAGAAAGCGGGGCTGTTTTTGCTTGTCGTCGCCGTAGCGATCATTGGCTACGTCCAGTTTGGGCATTTGCTGAATCTTGATTCGCTCGCTCAACGAGAAGCTCAGCTGCGGACGTTTCAAGCCGATCATCCCGTTTTGGTCTACGGGGTCGCGTTTGGGATTTATGTACTCGCCACCGGGTTGTCGATTCCCGGGGCGGCGGTGTTGACGCTGGTTTACGGTTGGTACTTTGGTTTTGTTCGCGGATTGGTTTTGATCAGCTTCGCTTCGACCGCCGGCGCCACTGTGGCGTTTCTGCTGAGCCGCTTCTTATTTCGCGATGCGATCCAAAATCGATTTGGTGAGCGACTGAAAAGTTTCAACGAGTCGCTCGAAAAGGAAGGTCCGTTCTTTCTATTCACGTTGCGGCTGATCCCTGCGGTCCCGTTTTTTATGATCAATGCGGTGATGGGGCTGACGCCAATTCGCACTCGCACTTTTTGGTGGGTTAGCCAGCTTGGGATGTTGGCGGGGACCGCCGTTTACGTCTACGCGGGATCAAGTGTTCCCGACCTGCAAACGCTGGCAGATAAAGGCATTGCTGCGGTATTTACATCAAGTCAGCTGTGGCAGATTGGCAGCGCGTTTGTGCTGCTCGGGCTCTTTCCGCTGATCGTTCGTTTCACGATGAAGTTCCTTCAGCGAAAGCGGCTACAACCCACATGAATTCAGTTTGATATGTTGAGGACAGCCGCACACGCCGACACGGTGGTTTCGGTTGCAGCAAATTAACGTCGTTTTCTTGCGATTAGTTTGTTTTGGGTTGTTCCTCCTTTCAACTAGAGAATCATGATGACCGACTTCTTTACGCGAAGTTTGATTGTTCACGAGCAACTGCGTGGCAAGATCGGGATGCATTCGCGGATGCCGGTCAAGACAGCCGACGATTTGTCGATCGCGTACACGCCCGGGGTCGCACGGCCTTGTGAGGTGATCGCAAAAGATCCTTCGCGAGCCTGGGACTTGACCATCAAAAACAACTCCGTCGCGATCGTCAGTGACGGTTCCGCGGTACTTGGGTTGGGAAACATCGGTGCCCACGCGGCCATCCCGGTGATGGAGGGCAAAGCACTGCTGTTTCGCGAGTTTGCGGGGATCGATGCATGGCCCATTTGCGTGGATACCCAAGACACTCAAGAGATCATTGATACGGTGCGCCGGATTGCTCCGGTTTTTGGTGGCATCAATCTCGAAGACATCGCAGCGCCAAAATGCTTCGAGGTCGAAAACCAGTTGCAAGACTTGGGCATCCCCGTTTTCCACGATGACCAACATGGTACCGCCATCGTGCTGTTAGCCGCGTTGATCAATGCCGCGAAAGTGATCGATCGCAAACTGACCGACATGCGAGTGGTGATCAATGGGGCTGGTGCCGCCGGAACGGCAATCGCCCGACTGCTGCGCTGCGTGGGACACGATCCCAGCGTCTGCCAACCGGTTCTTGATGTCATCGTCTGTGATTCACGCGGCGCAATTCATCAGGACCGCGAGGGATTGTCACCCGAAAAAACAGAGTTGTTGGCTTATACGAATCGCGAAAATCGACATGGGAACCTCGCGGATGTATTGGTCGATGCCAACGTCTTTATTGGAGTCAGCAAAGGCAACCTGCTGAAACCAAGCCACATCCAATCGATGTCCGCGAAGCCGATCATCCTCGCGATGGCCAATCCCATTCCCGAGATCATGCCCGCCGATGCGATCGCCGCCGGGGCCGCGATCGTGGGTACCGGCCGTAGCGATTTCCCGAATCAAGTGAATAACGTGCTGGCCTTTCCCGGCATCTTTCGCGGCGCCTTGGATAGCCGCAGCAAGCGAATCAGCGAAGAAATGAAGATCGCTGCCGCTCATGCCTTGGCAGCCTGTGTGCATGAACCCACTGCCGAAATGATTTTGCCCAACCCGCTGGACCAAACCGTCGCACCCAGTGTCGCGGCGGCAATCCATTCGGTGGCAACCCAGACCGATGCCCCTTGATGTCTGTGGCATTGGTTTGGATTCGAACCAGCCCCAATCAAGTGACCCGCAAAGAAAAAACGCCTGGCAAGACCAAGGGGCTCACCAGGCGTGTTGTTACTGCGGAAATCAATTTCTGCGTTCACCGATTACGGTGATTCAACGGTGATCGCCATCACCACAGGTGCCGATCGATCGGGACCTTTGACGAGTTCGATCGTCGCGATCGGCTCGGCCTGTTTGGGATAAACCGCGAGGTAACGAATCTGGCGTCTGAACAAATCAAAGGCAAATTCGGACTCCGGCACATCCACGCGTCGAATGTAATCGGCGAAATGAACTCCGTTTAGCAGTTCGTGATCTTCGGATGTCCCGTCGGCATAGTGAACGCGCACAATCATGCTGACCGTTTTCGCGTCGCTATAGGGGAAGCCCCAACCGGAAACCCCGCTGAGCAGATGAATTGCTTTGGCCGCTCCATTCAGAGGCAGTGTGACGGATTTGGGCATTTTCGAAACGATCGGACTGTGGTTGCTGTGTAGCACGACCACGTTTGGCACGCTGCCATCGCGAGGATCGATCAGTTGAAACGGGACGCCTTTGAAGGTCTTGGGGGACCAATCACCAAAGACAAGCCGTTCGACTTCGCCATTGGGATCGATAAACATCCCGCGATCACTGGCGGCCGAGGCAACCTTGCTGAGATCCATCGCAACATGTTTGCCGCGTTTGGTCAGGAACTCGAGCAGATCGGTAAGCTCTTCGGGTTTAATCGACTTTTCGAATCCCTCGGGCATGATTGATTTTTGCGACGCGAGAAGTTCTTCGACATCTTCCCGCAACACAGCGTGCTTTTTGCCTTCGGCATCAAACAATTCGATTGCGGTTTTCGACTCGGATGCCAACATTCCGTTCAGCACTAAACCATCAAGTGTCAGCACGGTGTACACGCGAAAGTTGCCTTCGACGTTTCGGCTTGGATCCAAGATATGCGTCAGCAGTTCCTCTTTCGGATGAACCGCCATGCCGGTCAAGTCGGGGCCGACGGCCGAGCCTTCGCCGCTGTGAACATGGCATTTTCCGCAGTGGACTTTAAAAACTTCTTTGCCTTTGACCGCATCGCCCTTTGTGTGGGCGACGAATGACAGCTCTTCGAGTACCTTTTGCCGGTCGGCGTTGGGCAGCGAGCCACCACTTTCGAGTAGCTTCTTGGCTTCTTCGCGAATCGATTTGTCCGGATGCGACGCCAGCGATTGCTTTTGGTCCAAAGCAAGGTCGTTCAGCGAGGCGTCCCCTTTCTTGGCTGCTTCCAACAGCGATTTTGTCGAGCCAGGACGTTTCAGCAGCAGCGTTAAGCTTGCCGAGCGAACCGATGGCGTCATCGTTGCCAGTCGATCAATCAATTGAGGCCCCAGCGACTCGGAATTGCTCTGTTCGAGTGCATCGATAATGCCGTCGGCCAGAGCGGGAGGCGTTCTCGGGTTCAATTGATCCAATAGCGACGAGACGGTTTCCTCGTCGGCGGGATTAAACTCGACCAATTTTCGAGCCGCTTCGATTCGCTTCGCGTCAGGGGTGTCTTCGTCACTGAGCGTTTCCACAAAACCTGTGGTGATCTCTTTGCTGTACTTCTCGAACTTTTGGCTTCCCCACTGAGTCGCCAAGCGAACCATCACGCCTCGGGTGCCCGGGGATCCTTGGTCAAGAAGCGATTCCAGATCGGATTCCAGTTCGGCGGTCAGCTCGATCTTTTGATCTCGTTGCCATCCATTGCTGATTCCCGCGAACACAGCGTCAATGACTTGACGATTGGCATTTTGCAAACTTGCCACCAGCGTTTCCATTTCGCCCG
>NZ_JBFHFD010000682.1:0-4612 GCF_041583735.1 Novipirellula sp. | reverse complement strand
GCTGTCAACTGGCGTCGGTTGGCAGCGTGAACGTTGGTAGTCACCGCGTCGGCGCGATGGACCGGAACTCAAATACAAACACGACTCGCCGACTGCGGAGCACCACTTGGTTCACGCGGATCGGCCACGACGACAGTTTGAGCCATCATCGTTGGCTGCCAATGTACTCGATTGGAATCGCCGATGGAAAGTCGAGGTGTCTGGCTCAGGCTTGTCGTCGCTGGACAGCTACGATGAAGCCCGGAGAGGCTGTGAATATTTGGCTTACCGCAGCACTCACCTTCGTTTTTGACGCTATTTCAAAAACGGACAGAGAATCTTCGGTCGTAGTTGCTCCTGCCGATCCCCATTTGAAGGCGGCTGAGCAGGAAGGCCTCCCAAGTTGGATTGCGAATCAAGCTCTTTTGGCTCGATTCACCGCTATTAACTCAATTTGCAGTAGTCTGCGCGCTATGCTCCCCCATCAATTTCGGTAAGAAACCCATGTGTTGGAATCGATTGAAGTTATTCACCAGCACGTGCCATAGTGTTTGACCAAGGGCTTTGCGTTGACCGCGAACACGAAATTGATTCAGCCCACGGTTGCGGCACTCCGCATTGGGGAACTCCGCAATGGACGGCCGTTGCTGGTAAATCGCTTGAGCTTCCTCTGCCCCCATCCGCTCGCGAAAACGCCCCATCGCTTCGCTGTCAGTGGACTTCGCTTGATAAGGGGCTTTGCCATCGGCGACGTCTTTCTCGGCACCTTTGACAGCACCGTAGACCGTCGTCCCAGCGGCATCCAACGCGTCGATATCCGATGCTTTGATAAAACCACCATCGACTAGGTACTGCCCCGGCACGACACCGTACGTCGAACACACCGACTCAAATACCGGAAGCATCTGCCCCATGTCACTGCCTTGATTGTTCACGTCCACGCCGACAACGATTCGCGTCTCGCCATCGGTTGCAAACTGCACATTAAACGCCGGACGAAAGCCGCCATCGCCCATCTTCATCCGAACCGCTTCGGGGTCCGTCGTCGATGCTCGTGGAGTTGATTTACTTTTGCGAGACTTCTTTTCCCGGCGGCGGCGCTCGAGTTCCTCAAGGTTCTCTTGAGCGGCTTTGATACGTTCGAGCCGTTCTTCGGCGGCACGCTCTCGAGCGGCTTGCTGCGCGACTGAGACATCAGCTTGGTTTTCTTGCTCGGATTGTTCTTTGAGTTCTTCAAGATACTTCTCCGCTTCCTCCTGCATCCTTTGCAACGTCGGCTCCGATCGAAACGAACTGCTGCCCGCCGAAGCACGCACGCGCATGCCATCCTGACCAATCGTTTCCAGCGTGATCAGTTTTTCATTGAGAAGGACGGTAATTGAATCGCTCAGCAGCTGTTCCAACTCTTCAATGTGCTTGGTGCGAAAATCACTCAGCGTGTGATAGTTGACCGTTACTCCGCCGCAGATCCACAGGTAGCAAAAATCGCGTGTCGTAAGCTCTGCGATTCGTCGCGCGCTGGTGATTCCTTCGAGGGTGGCATAGAACCACAACGCGAAGAGAATCCTGGGATCGATGGGGTTTCGTCCACGTGTTCCTTGGCGTGCTTTGATCGGCTGGTAGAAGGGAGACAGATCCAGCGACTGGCAGTAGGCCCAAACCAGTCGCACGCGATGATCGCTGGCGACGAGTTGGTCCAGCGAGAGCATCCGCATCTCGATCTGAGTTCGCTCGGGCCGATTGGTACGAGCTTGTCCACGCTGAGTAGCATTGCTTGGATTATTCATGCGATAAATTTAGCGCCAAAATTAAATCAAACAACCGTCAGCCCAATTATTCACAGCCTCGGAGGGCTGGCACAGTGTTTGCCGGTGGTGTCAGCCACCGGTGTTCAGTGCAGTGAAGCACAAAGGCCTGAAGGGCCGGCACAATCGTTCTCTTGGCCGCCCGGGAACGCTCAAACCCCGATTACTGTGTCGGCCCGCTGGGCCTTGAGCGTTGTATGGAATCCATCCCCGATGGCTGACACCACCGGCAGACACTCTATCGGCCCCCCGGGCCTAAGACACAACGTCCAACCAGCCAAATACGATCCATCGATTCCGTTGGATCTGGCAAACACTGAGCGGTCGCCATTTCAGCCATCCGTTCTTCTCGTTCGGCCGAGTCGACCGCGCACCCATCGAACCGTGACATCAGGAGCGAATCCTTGGAAACAGAGGCCTGATGAATTCCGGTCGGCACAATTCGAACGCACCAACCGCAGCCGGGATGCCAGGCGTTGGGCATTCGCGGAACCAGCGGAGAAGAGTTTGTCCACGAATTGCACGAATGAATGTGCTGCGGTGCGACTGGCGTCGGTTGGCAGCGCGAACGTCCGGGATCAGCGGGCGGCGGGAGTTGACATTGATCTCACCAAAAACCGCACCACCGCCGCTCCGTTGCATCCCATGGTTCGCCCACACTTCGGGTCATTCATCGGAACTCGGTTCGGAGTCTTCAATGTACAGTAAGTTGTCGCGTGGGATATACACGCGGCGTCCGTCTTCTCGTTGCAGTACGATCCATCGATTGTGAGTGAACTCTTCGTACGCGGGCTGATTGTCCTCGTCCGTCATCGGAGTAGTGAATCCAACCAGAAGGCAGCGTTCAAAGACTTGAGTTGCAGATTTGTCGTACGCGATGCGGAAATGGAAGTCGTGCGGTTTCTTAAAGTCAATTTCTTGGACGTTGGCAGGCGCACGTGTGCCACCAATCTTGGGAGGACGCACAGGCTTGGGGTCTTCCGGCTTCTGCCACGGCCATCGCCATCCGGTCTGCTTCATTTTGACGGTTTAAACATATTGGTTGGGCGAACGTCCGGGATCAGCGGGCGGCGGGAGTTGACATTGATCTCACCAAAAACCGCACCACCGCCGCTCCGTTGCATCCCATTGTTCTGCCTTCTTTCACGCTGTAATCGACGTCGGCCGAGGATGCGGCAGAAAGTTTTCGCGACCATGGGACTGCACCGTTGCGGTCAAGTTTGAGTCTACCAGCAGTGCGTGTCCCGGTACAGCATCAAACGCCTGAGCGCAGATGAGTCGTGCTGCGTCGTCCGAAGCAATTCCGCATGCAAGCAGATAAAGCCAGAGTATCGTCGGCGAGCGGTTCCAGCCCGCCATGCAATGCACGTAAATTCGACCAGCGTCTGCTACCAATGACTGATGAATCGAGTCAATTGCGTTGATTGCTATCTCAGTTGGGATCAGCGTTCGATCTTCAATATCGAACCAGGTAACGGATCGGAATGGTCCATCCGTGGTCGTGAGTTGGCTGGGTGTGTCGCTGACATTGAGGATATCGGTGACGTTTAGATCGCGAAGCGAGGTAAGACGTTCACGCGAAGCAAAACGCCCGACGTAGATGTCGTTGGTCACGCGAAACAGAATTGGGTCTCCCTTAGCGAATGAGCGAAATCATCAATGGCAGAACGGCAGAAATCACGCGGGACGGGCGAACGACGCGCAAGCAGACGGTTAACCACGACACCCGTCCTTGCGTGCATTTCATTGTTCTGCGTTGTTGTAAAGCGGTATGGGCTTCGCGTGAATCGCGAAGCGGCGGTAGTCTGGGTCTTCAAAATAGAATTCTAGAGTATACCAATTGGAGATGCTGTAATACTCGATGTTGCGCAAGTCTGTTGGTATCCCCATGTCATCGGGAAATGGTTTGTCATAGTCCGGCTGTCCGAAAATCTCGAAGCACTCTTCGGGCTTGCGAATGGTTGTTGCATTGTCATAAATGCGAGCATACTCATCCGCGGGCGCGATCGGTCCGTCTCCCACACGTTTGGGAAGCGCTTCGCCACACCAAGGACAATGTTGAATTGGGTACTGCGTGCTGTCTGGTCCCTGAACAAAAAACCCGCTCTCATCAGAGTAGGTAAATGGAGTCGCTCTGTCGTTGACCATCATTGCTAGCCAACCGCAGGTACACATCATCACGAACCTTCATTCGCAGAACGGCGGTGGTCACCGCGTCGGCGCGATGGACCTGAATTCAAATACAAACTCGACTCGCCGACTGCGGTGCACCACTAGGTTCACGCGGATCGGCCACGACGACAGCTTGAGCCGTCATCGCTGGGGGCCAATGTACCCGATTGAAATCGCCGAGGGAAATCGCGTCTCCCAATCAGCAGTCAACGCGTCAGGCGTCGGTTGTCAGCGTTGCAATCGACAGGCGTCGGTTTGCCCCGTTCGGCCGAGTCGACCGCGAACCGATCGAACGATAACATCAGGAGCGAATCCCAGGAAACAGAGGTCTGACGAAATCCAATGGGCGCACTTCGAGCGCACCAGTCGCAGCCGGGATGTCAGGCGTTGGACAAGGACGCGAACAGCGGAGAAGAGATTTGTCCACGAATCACTCGAATGACACGAATCGATGTGCCGTTGCTGCCAGGCGTCGGTTAGCAGCGCGAACGCTACGGATCACACGGTCGCCACGAACGACCAACCACTTCATTGAACCTGACTCGGCGACTCGTGTGCATCCGATTGTTCCCCGCCGTCGTTGTCCATGTCGCTGCCAGGGGAAGCTTCCATTGTCCCCATTCCCATTCCCATACCCATGCCCATTGGCGGGCCAG
>NZ_JBFHFD010000681.1:0-4637 GCF_041583735.1 Novipirellula sp. | reverse complement strand
CGCGCGTTCGCTCGTTCGATTTTGCCCGATTGGCACCTCGTCGATGATACCCTGCAAGAAGCTAGTGTGACGATGTGGGAAAAATTGGGGCAACTGCATGACGAGGCTGGTTTCCTTCCTTGGGCTAAGGTCATCGTGCGGTTCAAGTGTCTTTCGGCCGTCGACAAATTGCGTCGGGATCGCCACGTGCTCAGCCAACAGGTGCTCGAATTGATTGCCGACGAGGCCGAGGCGATGGACGCGGAACAGTATGTCGCGATCCGCAACGCATTGTCCCAATGTTTGACTCAATTTTCACCGCCTCATCGCGAATTGTTGTTGGCTCCCTACGCCGGGGATGGACGCGTGAAACAGATCGCCGAACAAGGCCGCAAGTCCGTCAACGCACTTTACAAATTACTAGGAAGGCTGCGTCAAAAGTTGGCGTCGTGTATCCGCGGACAACTTTTACCGGAGATGTCCTGAGATGGATCCCAAATCATTAATTCACCGTTACCTGATCGGCGAGGTCAGCGAATCCGAAGCCGCCGAACTGGATCGTTTGTTGGAAGCGGACTCCGATTTGCGTCGCGAGTTTGTGATTGCTGCCGCGATGGATACGGGACTTCGTGAAGTCGCGTTTGAACAGGCCATTGATGACGTGGTCGATCCGGCACGTGAATCAGCATTAGCAACGACGACCGAGAGCGCAGGCAAGGTGTCTGCGGGTAAAAATGGATTGCCATCGATCGTGCTCGTTACTGCCGCATCAATACTTGCGATTTTCTTCGTTGCCCCCGCATGGCTTTTCCCACAGTCCGAGGACTCCGCCACGGTCGCAACGCTGCTGTCGGCGGAGAATGCCGCCTGGGAAAGTTCGCTGCCAACCACCCCTGGATCCGAGTTGGCTCCAGGGTTGATGAAATTGGTGGCCGGAATCGCCACGGTCCAGTTTCGTTCGGGTGCCGAGGTGATGATCGAAGCGCCGGCAAATTTGGTTTTGATCTCGCCAATGCGAGGCAGACTGCTTGATGGTGCGGCGGTGGTCAGCGTGCCCAAGCCGGCGATCGGCTTCGTTCTCGAAACGCCCGATGGTTACGTCGTCGATCATGGAACCGAATTCGCCGTCAAAGTCGCTGGCCAAGGGAAACCATCGGCCTTTGAAGTGATCAAAGGTGAGATTTCGGTGCATCTTGTTTCAACCGGTGAAAACGTGCGGTTGACCGATCGACAGTCCGCTTCGATCTCGGATCAACAACTGACAAGTTTCGACGGCCAGCTGCCCGAGGAAACGCTCGAGGCGACGCATCAAGTGCTGCGGGTTGGAACCGAGGGTCGCGCTACGTCGGTGATTCGCAACAACAAACGCAAAAAACGAAACCATCCCGATTTGCTGATGATCAAACGAGGCGCTGCGGGGCCCTGGGATCAACGCGCGTTGTGCGGTTTTGACGTCAGCGATGTTGATTTTGAGACGATGAAATCGGCTCGGTTGCGATTGAATCTTGTTCCCAGCGGACTTGGTTTCGCGACTCGATTGCCAAAGATCAACCGATTCGCCGTGTATGGGCTCACCAACAAAGCGAAAAGTGATTGGGTGATCGAAAGTCTTTGGGAGGACGCACCGGGCCCCGAAGACGGCGTGCTGTTGGGGACGTTCGAGATACCACGAAGCGTGCAACGTGGCAGCTTCGGGATCGAAAATGAAACGCTGCTGGAATTCCTGAAGACACACTCGGATTCGCCAGTCACGCTGATTATCGATCGACTGACCGGACAAATTGATGGCGAAGGGCCTGGATTGGTCCACGCCTTCGCGAGTGATTCGCATCCCGAAGCGTCGGGGCCGATCCTCGAGTTTTCACCTCAGCAGAAGAATTAAGATTGTATGTCGTCTTTAGATTTTATTCGTAACGATTGTTCACGCTCTCTTAGCGGTGCGGCGCAAGCCGTCTGGTTCGCGGCTAATGACCAAAGCGAAATTCCGGAGAGTTTGCAAGCTGGCGCGAAGCGAAACCAAACGACGGGCACCATCGCGTGTACCCTGTTTGCGATCTTGTTCGCTTGCACATACGGACCGGCAAGCTGGGCCGCCGAACCGTCGGTAACGCCCGCCGTCATGCCCGCCAAACATGCCGCCGTCTTTAAACAGTACTGTTACGATTGCCACGATGCGGTAGCCGAAGAAGGCGGAGTCAATCTCGAAGACATCTCGTTCGATATCGCTCGCAACATCGAAACCGCCGAACGATGGCAAAAGATTCTGAACGCAATCAACTCTGGCGAAATGCCGCCTGAGGATAGTGAGCCGATTTCGGACAAAGCCAAGATCGATTTTCTCGAAGACTTGTCAACGCGAATGGTGGTCGCTCGTAAATTGCTTAGCGACACCGGTGGCGAGATCACAATGCGGCGACTGAATCGACGCGAGTACCAAAACACAATCGAAGCTCTGCTCGAGGTACGTCCGGATGCATCGAGTCTGCCGGACGATCAAGCGACCGCGGGGTTTGACACCGTCGGGGCGTCACTGTTTTTTTCAAGTGACCAACTGGAAAACTATCTCGCCACCGCCAAGGCGACGCTGCAATTGGCATTGGATACCCCACGCACAGTGAAATCGAGAACCGTTCGCATCGAGCCCGAAGAGGAATACACCCCACACTACGCTAACGCGCTTGCGGCGCTTCAGGACAACATCAAACGGGCAACCGCGTGGAAGTCGCAGTCAGAGAAACCTGCATCGGAATTTGGTTTCCTTGACGAATACGCCGCTAAGAAAAGTCTTGAAAACAGCAAGAAATGGGCTCCGCAACTTGAACAGTATCTGGCGCGTCCCGAAACGAAAACCGGCGCGACGTTGATCCTGACGATCAAAGATGGCGGCTACACGAAAATCAAGTTTCCTGCGTTGGGGCCTGAGAATGCAGGCAACTACACGATCCGGCTTCGCGCTGCGGCGTACTCCGATGCCGATCCTCGCTTTCAATATCTTGAATTTTCGTCTGGTTTTGGCAGCGGTCGCAAACATCTGGGATGGCGAAAGGTCACCGGGACGCTCGAGGAACCTGAATTGATCACGTTTCCGATCGAACATCAGCCAGGCGAAAGAATGCAGATTTGGGTGCACCAACGTAGCCACCAAGATCGCGGAGACAAGAATCTATGGACCATCGATCAACAAAACAATGGAATCGGTACACCGCCCGGCGTATGGATCGATTGGGCTGAATTGGTGGGGCCCGAACCGGATCCGGACGGCGCGGCATCCATCGCCGCGAGAAAACGAATTTTGCCGGAAAAACCGAGCGACTTTAGTGACGAGCGTTACGCCAAGGAAGTGCTTCACGACTTTGCCGTGCGTGCTTTCCGAGGCGAATCGCCCAGCGATGACTATTTAAATCGTTTGGTTCAACAATACGAGACCAATCGTGCCAAAGGGATGACGTCGACCGATGCAATGATCGGCCCGCTTTCCATCATCCTGTCCTCGCCCAGTTTCCTATATATGGTCGAATCGACCGGCAACGATGGATCCCCCGAATTGACCGCTACTGAACTTGCCGTTCGGCTGTCATATTTCTTGTGGAGCGAGTCGCCCGATCAGGAACTGATGTCGGTGGCCCGCAGCGGTCAACTCTCGCAGCCTCGCGTTCTGTTTGCGCAAACGGCACGACTGCTGGCCGATCCGCGTGCAGATCGTTTTGTTCGCGGCTTTGTGCATCAATGGTTGCAGATGGAACGATTGGACATGTTCCAATTTGACGGTGTCCAGTTTCCTTCGTTCGATAACGCCGTGCGTGCCAATGCGCGAGAAGAGATCTTTGCGACCGTGCACCACATGCTTGCGGAAAAATTGCCGCTCGGGACGCTGTTGAAATCCGATTTCCTCGTCGTCAATGATGTCATGGCCGATTACTACGGTGTGCCAAACGTGGATGGCCACGAATTCCGCAAAGTCAACCTTCCTACGGATTCACGTCGCGGCGGATTGCTCGGCACCGCGGCGGTGGCCGCGATGGGATCTGACGGGCTGCGATCCTCACCCGTCGAACGAGGCGCTTGGGTGCTTCGTCATCTGTTAAACGATCCACCGCCACCCGCACCACCGAACGTGCCGCAACTCAGTCGTCTCGCCGGCGAAGTTTTGTCGGCTCGCGAATTGACCAAGGCACATCAAGAAGAACCACAATGTGCCCAGTGTCACCAGAAGATCGATCCGATCGGTTTTGCACTCGAAAATTTCGATGCTTCCGGAATGTGGCGTGATGTGGAAACCGTGATGGTTGGCGAACGCAGAAAGAAACGGGCCGTCGAATTCGAGATCGACGGTAGCGGACGCCTACCCAGCGGTGAGCAATTTGCAAATTATCAAGAATTACGCGACGCGGTGGCAAAACACGAGGACGACTTTGCCATGGGATTAACCGGAGCGTTAATCGAATACGGACTCGGACGCCCCTACGGATTTACGGACCAAGACATTGCCGACCAAATCCTCGAGTATGCAAAGGCCAATGACTACGAGTTAAGCGTTTTCATTCACGCGTTGGTCCAATCAAAACCATTTAAAACGAAGTAACGCCTGAGGCGATGTGACAGAGAGATTGAGAGATTGAGGGATTGAGGGATTGAGAGACGGAGGAGATTAGGCGATG
>NZ_JBFHFD010000680.1:0-4645 GCF_041583735.1 Novipirellula sp. | reverse complement strand
CTGTGCGAGCAGATGCCCGGCTAACAAGGGAATGTCCTCTTTACGTTGACTCAGCGGCGGCAACTCGATCGGAAACACGCTCAGTCGATAGTACAGATCACTGCGGAACCGGCCTTCATCGCTTTCGTTTTTCAAATCTCGATTCGTCGCGGCGATGATGCGAACATTCACGCGGCGTGTTTGCTGTTCACCAATTCGCTCTAGCTCACCTTCCTGCAACACTCGCAATAACTTGCTTTGCAGATCAAGCGGTATCTCACCGATCTCATCGAGGAACAACGTACCTGCATCGGCCAATTCGAAACGGCCGACTCGATCACGCACGGCGCCGGTGAAGCTGCCTTTGGTGTGACCAAAGAACTCACTGTCGTACAACTCGCGAGGGATCGCGGCGCAGTTGACCTTGATAAGCGGCCGTTCGCTGCGTGAGGAACGCCGATGAATCTCGCGGGCAACCAGTTCTTTGCCGGTCCCACTTTCACCGGTGATCAGAACGGTTGAATCGGTCGGAGCAACCAACTCGATTTGCTCGGCGACCTTTTGCAGCGCCGCACTTTTGCCCACCATGTCTCCGAACGCGTTTCTCGTCCGCACCTCCTCTTGCAAATAGTCGTTCTCCATTTCCAATCGGCGACGAAGCGACTCGATCTCCTCCCATGCCGACGCATTGGCAATCGAAGCGGCCGCGTGATTGGCGATCGTACGCAGCCAATCCAGGTCTTCGTCATTGATGGTGGTTCGGCTGAATACCCCCAGCACGCCGAGGACTTCGCCACGGTACACCAGCGGTTGGCCGCCGAAACCTCGAATCCCTTCTGCCCTAGCCCATTCCGGGTGAACCAGCCAATCGGGCTGGCCTAATAGATTCCCGACCTCTAGTGGTTCGCCGGTCGCTGCGATCCGGCCTACTTTGCGAACGCCGATCGGAAAACGCCGAAACGCACCGTCGGTTCGCGAGAACTTTCGCTGCGGATCCACTACCGAGGCACCGGCGCTGGCTACCAAATGCAGACATCGGGTTTGATCGGGACACTCCTGACGCAACGGACAGGTCTCACAACCGGCGCCGGGTCGAATCAGCCAAATCCTCGCCAATGCCACCGCTGGCGACGCGGCAATGCGATCAACAATCAAGTTTAGCGCATCATCCACCTGCAGCCGCTGAGCCAACTCTAACAGCAGCGTTTTGGGCTGATCGATAAGGGGCGTCTTTTCTTCGAGCATTCGCAAAAAATACACGACATTTCGTCAATCGCAAGCGATTTTTCGTGAATCCACGATATCTCGTTGCGTTCGCCAGCCGCGTAGAATCAACGCAAACAGTTTACGGCAAACGACTTACGATTTTCCACACAATTTGGTCCGAGACGTGCCTAGGGAAACGGTGACGAGCAGTGGCTTTCACTGTTTGCAGTTTTCAAAACCCTGATATGAGGAACGAAGCAATGACCCGAATCAGCCCCATCGACCCTGCAAAGGCAACCGGCCCCGCCAAAGCACTGCTCAACGGCGTGCAGTCCAAACTGGGTATGATCCCGAACATGATGTCGACGATGGCCAACTCGACGGCTGTCTTGGATGCGTATTTGAAATTCAGCAGCGCGCTGGCCGCCGGAGCACTCTCGGCCAAGGATCGCGAGCAAATCGCGCTGGCGGTCGGGCAAGCCAATCAATGCGACTATTGCTTGAGCGCCCATACGGCGATCGGCAAGATGGTCGGGCTGACGACCGACCAGATCCATGACGCCCGATTGGCGAAGTCCGCCGACGCGAAATCCGATGCGATCTTAAAGCTCGCCGCTCGGCTGGTGGAAAAACGTGGCTTGGTCTCCGACGACGAAGTCGCCGAAGCGAAGGCCGCTGGTTTGACTGATGGCGAGATCGCCGAAGTCGTTGCCAACACGGCGCTGAACCTGTTGACCAACTACTTCAATCACGTCGCGGAAACCGACATTGATTTCCCTGTGGCGGAGCCAATCGACGCCGCTGCATCCTGCGGCTGCCAGAGCGATACGTGCAGCGCCGCGTGATCAACCGTTCGATTGGACTACAAACATCAAAGTATCTCGTTGGAGGAAGATCACATGTCAAAACCAACTGACATTCGCCCCCCTTTCACTCGTGAAACGGCGGTGCAAAAAGTCCGAGCTGCCGAGGATGCTTGGAACTCGCGTCATCCAGAACGCGTTTCGTTGGCCTACTCTCAGACCAGTCAATGGCGGAACCGCGAGACGTTTGTCGAAGGACGTCCGCAGATCGTCGAATTCTTGAGAGGAAAGTGGGACCGAGAACAGCAGTACCGTTTGGCCAAACAATTGTGGTCATTCACGGACAACCGAATCGCGGTTCGGTTTCAGTATGAGTACCACGACGAATCGAGAAACTGGTTTCGTGCTTACGGTAACGAAAACTGGGAATTTGATCACGATGGCTTGATGCGACGCCGTGAAGCCAGCATCAATGACTATGCGATCGAAGAATCGGACCGAAAGTTCCACTGGCCACTCGGTCCCCGCCCGGCGGACCATCCCGGCTTGGAAGAGTTTGTCAAATAGTTAGATAGACACTCTCTTATTTTCAAAGTCGGCCGCTACCAACGGCGGCCGACTCGCGGGCAACAGGGCACCGCTTCGATTGAAAAATCGTTTTATTCCGCAGGCGTGTAGATCGCGTGGGTTTGCGTGCTGCCGTTGTGCAAATGGATGCCGACGTCGTCCAACAGCGTGCCCGACTGGGCACTGACCGATACGATCGCTAGCGAGTAGCGAGACAGATCGGCTGCGTATTGACGTTCGGTTTGCAACAGTTCTTCTTGAGCATCGAGCAGGAATTCGATTTGAATCTTGTCCGAATCAAACAACACTTCCGAGGACCGCAAACGATCTTGCGCCGCTTCGTATTGCAACCGCGAGTAGTTCAGTGAAGCGTAGGCGGCATCGACCTCGGCGATCGCATCCTTGATGTCAAATTCGAGGGTTCGCTGCTGTTCGGCCAATAGATTGCGTTCTTTTGCTAACAACAGCGCCGCATTGCGTACCGCCGCACGGGCTTGTCGGCGTCCAGCAGTCACGCCCATCTCGAGCCCGAATTCCCATTCTTGATGATCGCCGGTGAAAAAATCGTCATAAGCACTGCCAAATCGCTGTGAGTCATTCCCTGTCAAATCGTCACCGAAACCACGAAGCCGATAGCGACCGATCATGTCCAATTGAGGCAGCAAAAAGTTCTTCGATGCCACCAACTGCAACTGCTGTTGCTGGACTTTCAAACTTTGCCGCTTCAGTTCGGTCCGATTCGCCAGCGCCTGGTTAAACACACTTTCAAAGTCGAAATGAAACTCCGCTTCGGGGCCGTCTTCGATCGGCTGCAAGACTTGCTCATCGCTAATCGGCAATCCGACCATCCGCCGCAACCGCCGCTCAGTCGCAAACAACCCGGTTTCGGAATCGCCGCCCCCGAGCGCCAATTCGGCTTCACGACAATAGCGATAATACTTCGCTCGTGCCTGAGCCTCTTTGTTTGCCTCGCCCCCATCGACTTGGGCATGGCTGCGAGCCAACACGCTCTGCCAAGTCCGATAGGCAAGATCACGCGCCGCGATGATACTTTCGTAGCTGCGGTATTGCCGTTTCAAATCCCAGTACACCCCGTACAGGTCACGCACGAACGTGCGTACTGCGATTTCAAAATCGGCTTCGGTGATGCGAGTATTCAAACGGGCAATTATGACGCCCTTCGAAAAATTAAAGCCGGGCTGGGCATTTGGTCCCGCGATCGAATTGAACTGCTTGCCTGCGCCTCGCAACAGCGGTTGACGCACCCCGGCTTCGAGCTGGGTTTCCCAGTAACTGGGGAAGCGATTGGCGCTACGATTATTGGCGTCGTATTGTTTGCGGGTCGTCAGATCCCAGGTGGCACCCGAGAGCGTCCGTTTTTGAATCCCAGCGTTAAAGGTTGCATAATCTTGCGTCAACTCTTGGACGTCGCCGCCGAGCGTTGAGTTGTTAAAAACACGATCGTTGTTCTGAGACGTGGCGCTGGCGGAGAGCGTGCTGTCGAAGGCCGCCAACGCGGCTTGCGGTCCAAAAAAAGGATCGCTCGCGGTGATACTGCGGTCATAGATGGTGGTGGCAGATTCGGGCGATTCCAAAATCCGCAGCCCCAACGGACGAAGCACCGGACTTTGCGATAATGCCAAGTGCAGCATCTCGTTTTCGCGGATCGGTCGTGTCGGCAACCCGTTGATGGTGTGGGTCGCCATCGGAAGCGATGTCGCTTGAATCGACGGCAATTCCGAATCATCCGACATCTCTTCGCGCCCGAGCTCCATCGAATCGGCTAGCGGAGTCGAGGCAAGATTGGCCGCTGAGGCTGCGATTGTGGAGGGATGTTGTTTTGGCGAGACGGGCTCGGCTGAGGAAGCAACTTGCGGCGTTTGCGGCGACACGGGCCAATACGATTGCGGGCTACCGAGCGTAACGCCTGAGAGCGACGGTTTTGAACGACTTTCGATTTGCTTGGCGGGCGTTTCCGCATCGCCGGTGGACTTCGCCGTTTTGGGACCTGCTGGACGAATCGGGTACCCAGTCAAGCGAAACGTCGACGCTGCGGTGGATGGGCTGACTTGCTGTGGATCGGCTGTGAT
>NZ_JBFHFD010000679.1:0-4652 GCF_041583735.1 Novipirellula sp. | reverse complement strand
ACTGCGTCCGAATCCCTACCGCGTCGGCATCAAGGCGGTGATGAACTACGACAACTGGATCCGGCAACAGTTCCGTGACGAGGTCCCCTATGACACCTTTGTTCGTCAATTGGTGACCGCCAAAGGAAGCACTTGGCAAAATGGAGCCGCCACCCTGTATCGTGATCGTCGCAGTCCCGATGAAGTCGCAACGATGGTCAGCCAATTGTTCCTGGGCATCCGATTGGACTGCGCCAAATGCCACCACCATCCGTTTGAACGATGGAGCCAACAAGATTTCTACCAGTTCGCTGCCTACTTCTCTAAAGTGGGCTACAAGGGCACCGGGCTGTCGCCGCCAATCTCCGGTGGCGAAGAGGTGGTGTTCACTTCGAGCAAAGGCTCGGTGTCGCACCCGCTGACCGGCGAAACGATGACGCCGACGCCGCTATTCGAAATCGCGGAGGTGGAAGGTGATGATCCGATCGCAGAGAATTATGGCGACCCGACCGATCCTCGCGATGCGCTCGCAAAATGGATGACGTCCACCGACAATGACTTCTTTGCCCAAGTCCACGTCAATCGCACTTGGGGAATCCTGATGGGACGAGGGCTTGTCGAACCGGTCGACGATCTACGTACTACCAATCCGGCGACCAATCCGAAGCTGTTGAGTGCATTGGCCAAAGATTTTCAAACTTCAGGTTACGATTTCAAACATCTGCTCAAAACGATTACGTTGTCGCAAGTCTATCTGCACAGTTCCGAACCGACGGCGTCCAATGTCGCCGATCGGCTGAATTATTCACGTCACTACCGTCGCCGGTTGCGAGCCGAAGTGTTGGCCGATGCCGTGGCCGATGTGACCCAAACAACCGAGTCGTTCCAGGCGATGCCGCCCGATTCGCGTGCTAACCAAGTTTGGACAACGCGAGTCAATTCGATCTTTCTCGATACCTTCGGCCGCCCCAACGAAAATCAAGATCCGCCGTGCGAACGGACGCCCGATTCGACGGTCACCCAAGCACTGCATTTGATGAACTCGCAACAGCTTGACACGCGTGTTCGTTCGGACAACGGTCGCGCGGCGGAATTGGCTGCGAGTGAAAAGTCACCCGAGCAAATTGTCGACGAGTTGTACTTGGCGATCTTCACGCGATATCCGACAACGGACGAACGCGACTACGCGGTTGAGCTAGTCACCTCGGCCGAGAATCGACGCAGCGTGATCGAAGACCTGATGTGGGCGATGCTCAATTCCCCAGAATTCTCAATCTTGAACTAGGTACGGATACATGAATCGAAACCACCATCGCAATTGTGACGGCATTACACGCCGCGACGGGTTGAAACTTGGTCTGCACGGTTTGATCGCCGGTGGATTGGCCGGGGCGCTGCAGGCGACCTCGGCTCATGCGTCGGAAACGCCTGCGTCGCTATTAAAAAGACAAGCCGACGCGTGCATCCTGATTTGGATGGATGGCGGCCCGAGTCACTACGAGACGTTTGACCCGAAACCCGATGCACCGATCGAGATTCGAGGCAAATACGAACCAATCGCAACGCAAACTCCTGGCATCCAGTTTTCCGAGCCGATGAAACGGTTGGCGGCGATCTCGGATGACTTGGCGATCGTTCGCTCGATCCGGCATGATCAAGGCAATCACGGTGCGGGTAACCACTACATGATGACCGGAGCTCCACCGCGAATTCCGGTGGGCTGCGGTGCGTTTGTCAGCTTTCATCCCAGTTTGGGAAGCGTCGTTTCGCACCAAGTCGGTGCCCCCGATGGCATTCCAGCCTACTTTTCGATCCCCAGCATGTCGCGTTCGGGAGGACCGAATTTTCTCGGCGCCAAACACGCTCCGTTTGTCGTTCCCGACAATCCGAACAGCTCATCGTTCCAAGTCCGCGATGTGACGATCCCCAGCGGGTTAACCGATCAACGATTCGCATCGCGTCAAGACATTCGAAATCAGATCGACAAACTGAAACGGATCAAAGACGCAGCCGCGGGGGATCCCGTCATGGCAGCCGACGAATTTTATGCCCAAGGCATGGAATTGGTTAGCAGCCCCCAATCACAAGCCGCCTTTGACATCCATTCCGAACCGGACAAGGTGCGTGACGCTTACGGCCGCAACACCTTTGGCCAGCAAGCATTATTGGCACGCCGTCTGGTCAGCGCCGGGGTTCCCTTTGTCACCTTAGTGCAAGGCGGTTGGGATCATCATACCGACCTGTTTGACGCCTACGATAAAAAGATGCCGTCGTTCGAAGCGACCATCGCGGCACTTGTGTCCGATTTGAAGGACCGTGGCATGCTGGAGCGGACGCTCGTGATCGCCTTGGGCGAGTTCGGACGGACGCCAAAAATCAATGACCGCGGCGGCCGCGATCACTGGTCTAACGCGATGAGCGTCATGTTTGCTGGCGGAGGAACCTCGGGCGGCCAAGTTATCGGCGCCACCGATCGCCACGGCTACGCCGCGGTGGAGCGTGTACTTTCGCCTGAAAATTTTGTCTCAACGGTTTATCGCAAACTCGGGATCGATGCCGGGCAAATGTTGCACTCCCCCGAAGGCCGACCGGTGCACTTGGTCAGCGACGCCACACCGATCTCGGAATTGATGAGCTGATGCAAATCGAATTGAAGTTACGCCCCACCGTCGCCTCGCCCTCTAGCGGCAGGGCGCAAGCCCTCCAGTCGTTCGCCGCTCGTTTGCATGTTTCCGCACGCTTCAAACCGGACGGCTTGCGCCGTACCGCTAAAGGATCGATCATTGCCACCGTTTCAATCCTGCTCGGGTTGGCCTTTCCTACGCTCGCAGCGGCCCAAGTGCAACTCGATCGCTTTTATCCTCCGGTCGTCTCGGTCGGAAATACGACGACTGTCAAAGCCGAAGGCAAATTTCCGAAGTGGCCCGTCAAAGCCGTTGTAGATCGTGACGACGTCGAGGTGATCATCGAAAAAGATTCGGGCCAACTCAGTGTCAAGTTGCCCGCAGACGCCGCCCCCGGGATTGCATGGATCCGGCTGTTCGACGATGCGTCTGCATCGAAGCTTGTTCCGTTGTTGATTGAATCCGCAGCGGCGATCGAAGAAGTCGAACCGAACCAAAAGATTGCCGAAGCCACCCCGATCTCGCTTCCCGCAATTGCCTATGGACGACTCGCCAAATCCAACGAGATTGACACCTATCGCGTCCAGCTAAAACAGGGACAAACGTTTGTCGCAACCACGTTTGCGAATCGGCCGCTCGGGTCGCCAATGGACGCGGTGATGCAATTGGTGGACGAACAAGGCAACGTGTTGTCTCAAGCCGATGATGATCGAGGAATCGATCCGCAACTGGTCTACGAGCCCGAGGAAGACCGCGAGTTATGGGTGCGGATCTTTGCCTTTCCCGAGGTCCCCACCGGAACGATTGGTTACGCTGGTTCGGCAACATTTGTCTACAGCATTCGGATGACCCAGGACGCTTACGTCGACCACGTGTTACCGCTTGTACTGCCCGAAAATGCGGTCGCTTCCGACACCACTCCGTACGGATGGAACCTGCCGCCCAAATACGATCTGCATCATTCTGTGGCGACGGACCATTCGGCTCGGATCACCCACCTTGCTGCGTCACTTGGGTGGCAGTGGCAAACGTCACTGCCGCATGATGCTGTTATCGTTTCCGAATCCCAGGACAGTGATTTTGCGATTGCTGCATCGTTGCCGTGCGTCTTTTCCGGACACCTAAGCGAAGCGAACGATGTCGACCGCCTGCGTTTTCAAGCGCAACCCGCCAAGCGGTATCGAGCAGAACTCCACTCGCGAGCATTTGATTTGCCGCTCGATTCACAACTGCGTGTGATCCATGTCGCCGACGGCAGCGAGCTGGCCCGCAACGATGACGTATCGCGAGGGCAATACGACTCGGTGGCCGAGTTCACGGCGAACGAGGCCAGCGAATTAGAGCTGCAAGTATCGGATCTGGTCGATGGGCACAGTGCTCGTCACGCCTACAGCGTCGTCATCACCGAAGTGTTACCGGCAGTGGAATTGACGGTCAGCGAAGATCACTTTGCGACCGGCAAAGAAGGGACCGTGGAGATTCCGGTGGCGATTGCTAGGAAGCATGGTTTTGACCAAGAGTTAACGATCAGCGCCGAGGGGCTGCCAGAAGGGATTAAGGCCGAGTCGGTCGTCTCGGAGAGTAAAGGCGACACGTCAAAATCGGTGAAATTAAAACTCGTCGCCGACAAGACCATCAGCTTTCAAGGCCCTTTTCGCATCACCGCCCGTCTGACGGCTAATGCCGACAAAACGGCTGCTGCCATCACGTACACCGCAATCCACTCACTACGAGACGTGGTCACCACCCAAAGCCTCTGGTTAACCGTCCCCGCAGCCAAAGAATGAAAAGCGAATACGTACCGAGTTCGGGTGAGATCATCGATGTAGGTGTTTCCAACTCGCGAAGCGATGGCAGACGGTAGCCACGGCTGTTAATCCGTGGTTTCCGCTGAAGGATTTTGAATTCAACGTAGCCTAGGCTTCCAGCCTGGGTTTGCTGTGATTCCCAGGCTGGAAGCCTAGACTACGTGAGGTCATCGACGCTGCAGTTAACCACGGACTGGCGTCCGTGGTTGCTGCCTGGCATCGTGTTGCGAACAGGTCTGTT
>NZ_JBFHFD010000678.1:0-4670 GCF_041583735.1 Novipirellula sp. | reverse complement strand
TTGTTCGAAGCCTTCTTGTCGGTCCTCGGTCTGGGCGTTGCCCCGCCCGATGTTTCGTGGGGGCTGCTATTGAACGATGGCGTGGAAGCACTTTCGAGCGTGAAGTTGTTTTGGTGGGTTGTGGTTTTCCCTGGCCTCTCGCTTGCGTCGACTTTGTTTGCGTTGAATTTTCTCGGTGACGGACTTCGTGACGCACTGGATCCGCGTATGAAAAACCGGGACTAGATGCGGTCCGAAAAGGGGTCTGACCCTTTGCAGAGAGCAATCCACTTTTTATGACACTACCATTTCAGAGAGGGTCAGACCCCTTTTCAGACAGAGTTTAGATTTGATGCCCGAATCCAACGATTCACCGATCCTTTCGGTCGAAAATTTACAGGTTAGCTTTAAAACCGACGACGGTATCGTCCGCGCGGTTCGTGGCGTGTCGTTTGACATTGGTCCCGGCGAAACCGTGGGGATTGTCGGTGAAAGCGGCAGCGGCAAAAGCGTGACCAACTTGGCGCTGATGGGGTTGGTCCCAAAACCTCCAGGACGCATCGATGGCGGCTCGGCAATCTACGGCGGTCGCGATCTGCTGAAGATGAACGAATCGCAGTTGCGAACGATCCGTGGCCGAAAGATCGCGATGATCTTTCAAGATCCGATGACGGCGCTCAATCCGCTGATGACGGTCGAGCAACAATTGTGCGAGATCACTCAGTTACATTTGGGGCTGACCAAAAAACAAGCTCGCAGCCGAGCCGTTGAGATGCTCGAAATGGTCGGGATTAGCTCGCCAGCGAAACGACTGCGTGATTATCCGCATCAATTCAGTGGCGGGATGCGGCAACGGGTGATGATCGCGATGGCATTGTCGTGCGAACCCGACGTGTTGATCGCCGATGAACCCACAACGGCACTGGACGTGACGATCCAGGCTCAGATCTTGGATCTGCTGGCCGATCTTCAAAAACGCCGCGGCACCAGCATCTTGTTGATCACGCACGACCTTGGCGTGGTCGCCGGCGTTTGCCACCGCGTGTTGGTGATGTACGCCGGCCGCGTGGTCGAAAAGGCTTCGGTGAACGATTTGTTTGCCCAGCCGAAACATCCCTACACGTTGGGATTGTTGAATTCGTTGCCTCGATTTGATCAAGAGCAAAGTGAGTTGCTGCAAGCGATCCCTGGCCAACCGCCGGACATGGCACGCGTCCCTGAGGGATGCTCCTTTCGTGCTCGATGCCCTTACTCGATTGACAAATGTGCCACTATCGATCCACCACTTGCACCCGCGGGCGAAGGCCGATTGGCGGCATGCATCGTCGACGTTGAAAACGCAACGCCTCGCGATTACGAGGTGACCCAATGAGCCAAAATCCATTGCTTGATGTCCAAAATTTGAAGGTTCACTTTCCGTTCAGCCGCGGATCGTTGTTCCGTCCGGAACGAGGAGTGATCCGCGCCGTCGACGATATCTCGTTTCAAATCAAAGAAGGCGAGACGCTGGGTTTGGTGGGCGAATCAGGTTGCGGAAAATCGACCACCGCGCGTGCCATCATCGGCTTGGTGCCACCCACCGCCGGGACCATCCGGCTGAACGGATCGGATATCACGGGACTTCGTGACCGTGATATGCTGCCATTTCGCCGACAAGTCCAAATGGTATTTCAAGATCCATTTGCATCGCTGAACCCACGCATGACCGTGGGCGGGATCATTGGTGAACCGCTGGTGGTGCACAACTTGGCCCAAGGACGTGATCGCAAACTCGAAGTGATTCGTTTGATGGAATTGGTCGGGTTGAACCCACGTTTCCTCAATCGGTATCCGCATGAATTCAGTGGTGGCCAGCGACAGCGGATTGGGATCGCCCGAGCCCTCGCGGTCGAGCCCAAGTTGATTCTGTGCGACGAACCTGTTTCTGCATTGGATGTTTCGATCCAGGCCCAGATCATCAACTTGTTGATGGAATTGCAACAGCGGCTTGGGCTGTCGTACCTGTTCATCGCCCATGACTTGAGTGTCGTTCGGCACATCGCGACCCGCGTCGGAGTGATGTATTTGGGGCGAATGGTCGAGCTTGCTGACGCGGCCGACCTGTATCGATCGCCGACTCATCCTTATACCGAAGCGTTGTTATCGGCGGTTCCGGTGCCGGACCCTGTGGTGGCGGCGACACGGGACCGAATCGTGCTCGAAGGCGAAGTTCCTTCGCCCGATCGAGAATATCCTGGCTGTGCATTTGTCGATCGATGCTGGATTGCCGAGCAGAAGTGCCGTGAAATACGTCCGAATCTGGGCGATCAAGCTCACGCGGCGGCTTGTCACGTCCGCTGCCCCGAGACGTCGTAGCCAACACGCCCTGGCGGTCGAACCATAGCATTCAGCCGCATTCTTGACGGAATTCCCATATCCGGGGGTGCCGAAAACGCACCCGCCGCGTACGCTTTCGGTATGGATGAACACGAAGAAACGCTCGACCAGTCGCCCAATGACCTGTTTTTGACGGCAGTGATCTTTGAGTCGGCGCTCGGGCTGCTGGCACTGCTGCTGGGCTGGGCCCTCGGCCCCGATCCGCGAGCAATGATTCCCGAAGGCGGATTCGAAAATCTGCGAACCATTGGCTCGGGGCTGGCATACGGCTGTGCCGCAGCGGTCCCAATGCTGTTGGTCATCGCGTTGATTCGCAAGATCCCCTGGGAACCGGTTCGTGAACTGGAACGGCTCAGCGATGACGGTATGATCCGCACGCTGCTGAGTCTCGGGCGTGCCGAATTGGTCGTCATCAGCCTTTGCGCCGGAGTGGGCGAAGAACTACTGTTTCGAGGCTGGCTGCTCCCTTGGCTTGCCCACATCGGTGGCGCCGATGCGTCGCCCAGCCCGGTGGAATGGGGGGCAGCGCTGATCGGATCATCGATCGCATTTGGAATGGTCCATCCGATCACACGGCTGTATGTCGTATTGGCCGCCGCGATGGGACTGTACTTCGGTGCATTGCTGCTTTGGACCGACAATCTGCTGATCCCCATCGCCGCTCACGCTGCCTACGACGCCGTCCAACTGCTAAGCCCCGGATTCAAACGCAGCGAATCAGACGACGCCAACGAAGCCTAGTGCACGCACCGCACCTCCCCGGTGCACCCACTGGATTTCCACGCGGCGCCCCCGTTCCGTGCGCAAGCCCTCGCATCCGCCATGGATGGTTACCATGGAAGATATCTGCCCGCGAATCACGCGAATAATCGCGAATGGCAATTCGCAAGTGGTCACTTTTTTATTCGCGTCTATTCGCGTGATTCGCGGGCCAAAGGTATTCTCACAGTGACATCTCAAGCTCAGGTTTTTCTTTGCGGCCGTGACCAGATTGCGTTGTGTCGCATGTATCCGGATCGGACACTCCCTAATGTTGATCCCACTGACTAAAACTGCAGTCCGAGGGCGAAGGAGATTGCGTCCAGCGAGATGGTGCTTGATGAATCGACGGGGCCTCCGGCGTCAAACCATGCTTGGCCTTCGTAACCGGCTCGGGCGAACCAAGCCGAGTGTCGACCAAGTGATTGATTCCACTGCAACCCCAGCGACATCTCCATCGCGGTGATAACTTCGCGGTGTATCGCGGCATCCTCGAGCTCGGTGGTGAAGACGTTTTTCATCTCGTAGATCTTCTGCGTCGTCTCGCTCATCAATAGCGAGCCACGAAGTCCGCCGTACACTCCAAGTCGGCTGCCGCCGATCCCGCGTCGCAACTGCAACGATGCCGTGGGACCGGCACCCTGGACATCCAAATCATTGCTAACCGATTCTTGCAGCACGCCACCGGCATCGCGAACATCGCCACGCATGTATTGCTTGATACTGGCGATTCGCACCCCGCCGCCAAGCGTTCCCTGCAGCGAATTCCACCGGAACTGCTGTGTTGCCTCCAGATCAAGGGCTTGAAGATTCAACTCGTGACTCGACGTCAACGTCTCACCGACTTGAGCCTGAGCGTTCCGCGACAAGTTGCCGCCGGCACCGTAGACATAGACAAACACCGGAGTCGATCCGGTGACCGCGGTCACTGCTTCAGTATTGGCTTGCTCGTCAAAGCGAAAGTAAGTCGCCCGAAATCCACCGCCACCATGACGCGATTGCCAACCCAACCAAACACGAGGCGAAAGTTCGTAGTCGTAGCTGAACGGCACCAATGTGTTCCCCACCGGCGGGTCAATAATCATCGCCACGTTCTGGTCAAAATGGGCTCGCATCCACATGAATTCGAATCCGCCTAACAAGGTTCCGCTGCGAGGTGCGGGTGCAGGTGCGCACGCGGTGGCCGCCGACGTGTAGCCTGGTTGGCACTGCGAAGATTGAACCGCCGCTCGGCGGGGTGCACTATAAACGGTCGAATCCAACGGCGTGTGAGGTGTGTTGAACCAGTACGGCGGTAAGCAGTACCCGCTACTCCCTGCATCACATTGGCCTCCTGCATCACATTGGCCAGACTCATCACAGGAGGCATCTCCAAATCCAAATGAAGGAGCGTATTGCTGGGCCGAAACCATCGTCTCGCTCAAGCCGATCGTCGCGAGTAAAACGAGAAACATCGGTAAGACAGACGAACCGACCGCGCGTCGGCATTTCTTGCTGGTCATTCTTTGCAATCCATTGCGAAAGGTGTGTTACCCTTTTCATCGGATCCTTACTCA
>NZ_JBFHFD010000677.1:0-4670 GCF_041583735.1 Novipirellula sp. | reverse complement strand
TTGACATCTGGAAGCGGCAGTTGAATCAACCACAATCCGTACGTCAGCGGACTCCGCACGCTGTCGCCAAACCGAGGTAACGAAATGAAGACAATGATCGTATTCGTGGGACTTGTACTATTCTGCAATCGGTGTCTCGTCGCTGATGACTTCACGCCGGATCGCGTCGTGACTTACAAAACCGTTGGCGACGTGGAACTGAAACTACATGTCTTCGAACCCACGGGACATCAGACGAGTGACAAGGCTCCTGCCATTGTTTTCTTCTTCGGCGGTGGCTGGGCCGGCGGAGATCCCAAACAGTTTTTCCAACAAGCGAGATCGCTTGCCGACGACGGTATGGTCGCCTTCTCGGCCGATTATCGCGTCAAGAGCCGCAACAAAACGACGCCATTTGAATCGGTCAAAGATGCGAAGTCGGCTGTGCGTTGGATTCGCAGTCACGCGGCCGAGCTTGGAATCGATCCCGAGAAAATTGTAGCCTCGGGCGGCTCGGCGGGCGGACACATCGCCGCTTGCACCGGAGTAATTCAAGGCGAAGAGGAGGCAGGCGAAGATCTAACGGTCAGCTCGCGTCCCAACGCGATGATCCTGTACAATCCCGTTTTGGACACCACCGCCAAAGGTTATGGGCTATCCAAAGTCGGCGAAACGCGCCAAACCGACATCTCGCCGTGTCATCATGTCGGACCTGGGATCGTGCCAACGCTGCTGTTGCACGGCACGGCGGACACGACGGTCCCGTTTGAGAACGCGGAACGCTTCGCGCGGTTGATGGACGCTGCCGGTAACCAATGTCAGCTCGAGGCTTTTGAAGGCCAGAACCACGGATTTTTCAATTCGCCTTTTTTCCGTCCTAAAACAAAAGACACCAGCATTTACAAACAAGTGATGCAGAAGACGCGTGCATTCCTGGTTTCGCGGGGTTACCTGGACGATTCGACTTCCTCGAAATCAAAACAGAAGTAGAACCCCTCAAAACCCACACTGCGAATGGTTCGCGTTGGCGACAGCGACCTTGCTGATGCACATGATGGCTGCAGTCATATAGGGATGAGATTAATCTGGGAAAGGAGTGCTAATTTCCTTTCCGTTATTTCGGACAACGAAAATGACGTTTGTTTTCGATCGATCGCATCTTGGTGGAACGAATCATCAATTCGGATTCGCAAACTTTCTTAAACCTCGATCAAGAAATAGGTCGAGGTTTTTTGCGTTATGGACGTGACCGACGGGATGCCCATCTGTGTTACGAGATCGATTTCCGAATGCGGCTGAAACCATCTTTGATCTCGCCGCCGACCAATTTCATCGCATCCCATACATCTTCACCCGTCTCTTCGACAGCGTCTTTGAGCGGTTCATAACGACGGTTCAGATCGTCAAGCTTTTTACCCAATGCCTGCCACTCGCTCTTCGCCTCCTGCTTGCCGAGATGAATTTGCAACGCCAATTCGTCACGTTCTTCTTTGAGGTCATTGATCATATTGCGAATCAAACGCCGAGCAGAAACAGGCATGGCACCATTCCAGGACAATGAGGAGTTGTGAAAAAGCGGAACGCCACGAACGAATCGGAAATTCAAGAGGCGGATCGTGAAGTGATCCAATTCCCCCGTGCCGTTCCGCAAAAGATTTGTCACCAAGATCACGCTTTGACTGCGATTTTCATTGCTAGGGCTTCCTTTGACTTAGGCATGCTTACCGTCAACACTCCGTCCTTGTAGTGGGCGTTGACTTTGTCTTCATCGACCATCGACGTCGTGATAAATTGCAACTCATGTACCAAATTGCGAAGCACAGAAAGTGCCGCGAAACGGAGTATCGATTAGTAGATGGGATGCTCTTCGCGAGCCAATTTGTCACAGTCACTGAGTACGACTGTGCCGATGCGGTACAACCGCGTTGCGACCTGCGGGCGTTTGTCTGGAATGCGAAAACCTTGGGGTTGTCGTCGGACATGGAGGAAGATTTTTGTTTCCGGCCTACACTGCGGTTGCCTCTCCACCGACGAAGGAGACGGCTGATTAAGTGCAAACCAATAGGCCGGAGTCCGGAACATGACTTGCCGTTGGTCTCCGGCCTGTAATCAATGCTACTGAATCACCAGTCTCCCTTGTTTGGGAGAGGTCCAGCAGAGCCTTCAGCAATCCTCGGGTGTGAGCGACCGAGCAAGTGGATGCCTGCTGCAAGCTCAGTTGCGCGGTCGGCCCTCACCCGAACAAGGCCTAAAGGGCCCGTTCGACCTCTCCCAGCTTCGCCGGGAGAGGTGACTCGCTCCTGCTGCCCAGTCACCGTCGGTGGTGCGGGCATCATGGTAGACATTTGAAACCCTACGGTAAGCGGTTGCGGTCGCGTTCGACCTCTTGGCTCCACGCTTGAAGTGCCTCATTCATCCGCGCGGTTCGAGTGCGATACTGCGCCGAAACATCATGCGATTCGGTTGGATCCGACGATAATTGATACAGAGCGGGCGGCAGTGTTGAATCGCCTTTCGGAACACCTCGAGTCACATAGGGACGGACCAGTTTCCAGTCGCCTTCGCGAATTGCGGCATTATGCGAGTAGAGGGGAACTGTGCGATTCCATTGCCAAAAACGCGGTTGCTTCAGAAACTCTTTTGCAGACTGTCGCCGCAAAACTCCAGCCAAACTTCGGCCGTCAAGTTTCAAGTGATCCGGGATCTCTAACTGACAAAGCTCCATCAGCGTCGGTAACACGTCGGCGAAATGGACCACCTCGTCTCGTTCGCTTGGATCCAACTGCGCGGGCCAGCGAATCATCATCGGAACGCGGATGCCTCCCTCGTACACGGTGTACTTCGTGCCGCGTAGCTGTGCATTGAATCGTGAACTCACAAGCGGATCGGGACCATTGTCACTCGCAAATATCACGATCGTGTTCTCACGAATCTTCAACCGGTCCAATTCGCCAAGCAGATTGCCAATGCCTTCGTCCATGATTTCGATCATCGCATAAACGGTTGCCGTATCGCGATCGAACCCCTTCTTCAGATACGGCTCAATACGATCTTCCGGAGCCCCCAGCGGCCGGTGGGGAGCGTAGTGAGCGAGATGAAGAAAGAACGGATGTTGTTGATGACGGCGTACAAACTGCACCGCGCGGTTGGACAGATCATTCGTCAAATATTGCTTGGACTCGGCGTGGAGTTGTCCTTGGACCAGCAGCTTGTAATCGAAGTAACTCGGCACATGGGTGTGGTCCACAAAGCCTTCGAACTCGTCAAAACCTCTCGCCAAAGGCAAGTATTCAGCTCCGTCACCACAGTGCCATTTTCCGATCAGTCCGGTGACATAATCATTGTCCTGAAAAAGGTTCGCCAGCGTGGTTTCGTCCTTTCGTAACCGCGTCAACTGTGGGTAACGCTGTTGATTCAGCGTCACCACCCCCGTCCGATGCGGATACCGGCCAGTCAGCAAACTGGCTCGAGCCGGCGCGCACACGGGAGCCGCCGAGTAAGCGCGCTCGAACCACACGCTTTCCTGTTTCAGACGATCGAGATGAGGCGTGCGATTGCGATTTCCATTGCGACTGGCGAGATCGCCTATCCCCATATCATCGGCAAGGATCAGAATCACATTGGGCTTGGCCGCTGGCAAACCGTTTGTGTTTCGATCCACCGCTGATAGCGAGCCAGTGTTGCAAATACACAGAAGTGGCAAAAGCAGGAGGCTACAGAGCGGCTTGATATCCCGTGGCATGATCTGATTCGTTGGCATAGGAGAGAGCTTCATTTTTCCGTATCCGACATCGTAGCGTCGGTCGTTTCACGCACCAATAAAAAAATGGCAGCGGGACGAAGGTCCCACTGCCATTTTGAAGATCTGCGACAAGCGATTCCGATTGTTGCGACTGCGACCAGATAACAAAAATTTGCTATCCGGCCGACCACGTCGATCAGATGCCTTCTTCGCCCTCAACGTATTCTTCGGTCTCCTTGTACGCTTCGTCCTCTTCGAGACCAGCATCCTCCACACCGGGATTGGTGGCCGTCGAGCCACATCCGGTCAGCGGCAAGCAGAGACATCCGGCGAACAATAGAAACGCAGCAGTTTTCAGCAAAGCGGAAATATTCATGGAGCAATTGAAATGGAGTGAATGAGAAAAGGAAACACGGACAGGTTCCCCGGCCACCGCGACGCGGCGGCCGGGCACATCAGAAATTTGAGCATCCTGTCGTTGATTAAACGACGGCGGATGCATCCGGCAGCGTGATTCTTAAAGCGATTCCGTATCGATGACTTCGCCTTCGCCAATCCCACCCACGGCACGCCAGGTGAGAAAGTCAACGGATTCAGTGACGAATTTGACCGAACCGTCCCCCATCAACGACTGCACTCCACCACTATGCAATGACCGCGTGGCGTACATATTGCGGTCACTGTTGGCACCGCAATCCCATAGTTTCGAGTTGGGGACCATCAACGTATTGAACGAAACCTCATTGGGCGAATAGCCTCTCAACCAAGTCATCCCGCGTGCCCGTCCCGAATTGGTGTCCGGGTTACCGGTCATCGGGCAACCATTGTCCGTGGCCGTTGCAATCAAATCACCGACAGCCCCCGTCGTCTGAGCTTCATAGGAACGAGTGGTTCGCATCGTTGAATTAATGTTGATACGAGGATGTCCAATGATGCCTTCGGAAACCGC
>NZ_JBFHFD010000676.1:0-4670 GCF_041583735.1 Novipirellula sp. | reverse complement strand
CGGCAATCTTGGTTCGTTGGCAGCGATCTTTATCGCCACGATGATCTGCACGGAACTGATCACCAATAACGCAGCGGCGGTGTTGATGTTTACCATTGCGGTCAGCACGGCAGGCAAATTGGGGGTCGATCCGGCTCCCTTCGTGATCGCGGTCATGATTGCGGCATCGGCAAGCTTTCTGACGCCGATCGGTTATCAAACCAACACGATGGTTTACGGTGTCGGCGGTTACCGTTTCAGTGACTACGTACGGTTCGGCTTCCCGCTCAGCATCATTGTGTTTGCGGTTTCGATGCTGATCATTCCCCAGGTCTGGCCGTTCACCCCCGTCGCACTGCCAGCACCCGTCATTTTGCCCGCGCCGTAATTTTGGCCGCCCCGTAATTTCATGGCGGCGTTTTCGGTTGCGCGACATTACGGTGATTTCTCCGTCAACTCCGACAGACTGCTGATTTCGTTAGCCGGTTTGTCGCTCACGGTTTCGTCAGCATCCAACCGGGGCTAGCGCCCAAACGGAGCGCTGTGAAGCAATTTCTGGTAGCTACCTTCGCCAGAAGGTGGTGATTCGCATTTGCACGCCAACATTCCACGCTCTGGCGAGCGTAGCTACGAAACGCAAATGCCGTAATTTGCCGCCTCAAAATGCTTCGCAGCGTTGGCCAAACGGCTAACACAGGAGCGGTGATGTCTTGCTAAATCAGCAGTCTCGCTCCGTTGGGGGGAGAGACAACGGTGGAATTAACCGAAAGATAAACACCCAAAGTCTGGCGTTGATCCCCCGACTCACCTCCCTAGTGCGTTTCAACGCTGCTCTAGACAGGATCGAGGGAACACGACTAAACTATTGTCGACCGGTGGTCGATAAATAGTGGACCGGCGGTCGTGTTTTTGAAGTGCGATGATGGGAGTCCGACAAAATGAATTGGCAGCGAGCGAGGAAACCGGCGCAAAAAGCCGAGCGAATGACCGCGATTCTGGATGCCGCCGCGTCTCTGTTTGACGAGAAAGAGCTTTCGCAAATCTCGATGCGGGATGTGGCCGCGCGGGCGGGGGTGGGCAAAGCCAGTCTGTATCACTACGTCAAAACGAAGGAAGAGGTGTTTTTGTCGCTCTACGGTCACGAGTTGCAGTCGTGGCTCGAGAGCCTCGAGAAGCGTCTCGATCGTCTCCGCAAACCCACGCCCGAGCGTGTCGCTGCGGCACTGGTCGACGAATTGACATCGCGGCCCCGGTTGTGCCGTTTGAAAGTGGTGTTGGCGGCGGTGCTCGAGCGTAATCTGTCCGACGAAGCGATCACGGAATTTAAAGAGTCGCTGCTAGAGCCGACCGATCGATTTGTGACGCTAATACACCAAACGCTGCCCCGGCTTTCGCTGGCTGCAGCCAAGGATTTTTTGTTGCAGTATCACTCCGTGGTGTCCGGATTGTGGCCGATCGCTCATCCCAGCGATCAAGTCGTCGCCATTCTGGAAGAACCAAAATATAGTGAATTTCGTGTTGATTTTGCACCGTTGCTTCAGCGAACGCTCGTGAAATTGTTGCAGCCCAGCGAAAAAGGAAACTCCGATGCAAGGTAGACTAACTCGTGCGGCTCGCCGCAGCGGTTGGTGTCTGTTTCTCGTGACGTGCGGTTGCATCGTGGTGTCGGGATGTCAGAAACCGCCGATGGAATTTGCAGACAAAGCGGCTCAACCGGTGACGGTGATGACGCTCGTAAAAGCGATGCCCCCATCGTCCTTTATGGCGTCCGGCAGCGTCAAGTCATGGAAGACCGAGGATCTTGGTTTCGAAGTTTCGGGACGGCTCGAGTGGGTGCTCGAACCTGGCTTGGACGTGGACGGCCGGATCGTGGATCCCGATGGAAAACTCATTCAACCAGGCACGCCACTTGCCCAAATTGAAACGGCTCAATATGACATTGCAGTCCAATCGGCGCAGGCGGATGTCGAGGTGGCTGAGCGTAAAAAAGAGAGCATCGAGATCCGATTGCTTGAAGCGTTGCCGGTGGAGATCGAGTCGGCAGAGGCGGATTTGAATTTGGCGAAAATCGAATTCTCGCGAATGCAAAAACTGAATCTTCAGCAAGCCGCCTCACAATCCGAGTACGACCAGGCAGAGAATTTGGTGCAAACGCGGAAGACAGCGTTGCGGTCACTCGAGGCAAGCGAGAAGCAGGCTCGCGCGGAATTGAAGTCCGCTGAATCCGAGATCCGACGTGCCCAACAAGTGCTTCGAGATGCCGAACGCGACCTGAAAAACACCACACTCTTCGGTTCCTATCAAGGCCAAATTGCTGAGGTGATGGTGGTGCCTGGCAGCGTCGTTACCGCAGGATCGCCGGTGCTGCGTCTGCAGATGTCTAACCCGATCAAGGTCGAAGTTGAATTGTCATCGCAACAATCACGTCAAATTCGCCAGCGGCGAAATCTGCCCGCGTCGTTTGAATTGCCCGATGGCACGATGCGGCATGTTAATGCGTTTGTCTATAGCATCGCACCCAGCGCCGATCCGACGACGCGAACCTTTACGATGACGCTGTTACTGCTGAACGAGAAGTTTCGCGACACTTTGCCGGAATCGATCTCGGAGGACACCGTGGCACGGTCCGAAGATATTTGGCCGCTCAAACTGAATCGCATGATGGGAACCCCTGCCGAGGTGACGCTCGTCGAAGAGAAGTCGATCCACCACGATGACGAAGGAGCCTTCGTTTATCGCGTGACCAATGCAAAGCTAAACGATGTCCTGCCAAAAATATTAAAAGTCGAACGTCAACGTTTGATTGAAAATGATTTGCGGATTCCGTTTCTGGGAAATTGGGTCTTTCGCTCGGTTTCGTTCTTGGATGACGATGGCGGCAGCGAAACGCTATCGCTGGACACGATTTACATCGGCGAATTGGAACAGGGCCCCTCCGCCGCGTCCGCGTGGGACGGCGAATCGGTAGTGTTGGACGCGGGAGCCCAGTGGATGCTGCGGCCTGGCGACTTAGTCACGGTGGATCTCTCTAGCAACGATGCGGATTTTGGTTTCCACGTGCCGATCGATGCGATTTACGAAGAATCGGGCGAGACGTTCTTGTTTGTCGCCCAAGATGGACACGCAAAAAAGTTGCCGGTTCAATTAAAGCAATCAGGCAATTTGGATGTCGGGTCGTTGGTCGAGATTCAATCGCCCTTATTAACCGATGGGATACAAGTCATCGTCGGAGGCGTTCATTATTTGCGTGACGGTGAAGCGGTGCGGATTGTGCAAACCGCGTTAACCGTGACCACCGACAACGACTTGCCCCTGAATGTTCCTAACGCGGACATCGATGAAAAAACGGACATTGATGAATCGGAGTCCTTGTAATGTCACTCCCTGCATTGGCGGTCAAGTATCGCCCGATCGTGATCTCGGTCGTGCTGCTCGCGATGGTTTGCGGCGGATTTACCTATGTCACCATCCCGCGTCGTGAAGATCCCGAGTTTACGATTCGCGTTTGTGTCGTATCGACTTCCTGGCCAGGGGCGCCCGCGGAAACCGTCGAAGAATTGATCACGGACAAAATCGAACAGAGTTTGATCAGTATCGAAGAGGTCGACTTTACCCGGTCAACGACGTTGACGGGCCAGTCAACAATTTTTGTTGAATTGGAAGACAACGTCGCACCCGCCGAAATCCAGAACGTTTGGGACAAGGTCCGCGCGCGTGTACAAACCGTGCCAATGCCCGAGCCCGACATCGTTCCCGTCGTGAACGATGAATTTGGCGATACGGCGGTGTTATTGCTGGCTGTGCGTCAAACACCCTCGCATGACCGTGACCACGTTCGCCCGCAGGATCTGTATCCGCCTCGTCAGTTAGAAATCTATGCCGAAGAGGTCCAAGACGCGGTGCGGTTGTTACCGGGGGTGGCCAAAGTCGAAATGTTCGGCGAGCGAGATGAAGCGATCTATATCGAAACGGGGCTCGCCAATTGGTCACAACTCGGTTTGACCACGGAACAGCTTGAAACGTTGGCCAGCGAACGAAACATTATCGAAGCCGGAGGCGAACTGGATACCGAATCGGGCCACTATGCCGTCAAAACAGGTGGTGAATTTAATGCGGTTCAAGAGATTCAGCAGATTGCCAGCACCGTTCGCACCAATGGGGGTGACAACAGTGTGCCACTTGCCGAGCTCGGTTTGACGGTGACGCGAGGCTTCGAGGATCCCGCAGATTACATTTGTCGTTTTGGTGATACGTCCGCAGTGACTCCCGCCGTGATGTTGGGGATCACGATGAAGTCGGGATCGAACATTATTGACGTTTGTGACGCCGCCAAAGCTCGGGTGCGAATGTTGGCCGATGTTGAACAGCGGCTGCCACCGGACATCGCGGTCACTCCGGTCTCGGACCAAAGCGAAAGTGTGGCGAAGAAGATTCACGATGTGATCATCAATGTGGTCGAAGCCGTGTTGATCGTGGTGGTCGTCGTCTATTTGGTCGTCGGTTTTCGCACTTCGTTTGTGATGGCGGCGAACATTCCGATTGTCGTCGTGATCGCGGTCGGGCTGATTGCTCCTTTGGGTGTCCAATTGGAACAGATTTCGCTTGCCGCGTTGATCATCTCGCTTGGCTTGTTGGTCGACAACGCGGTTCAAGTTTGTGACCAAGCTCGTACGAATCAGATTGCCGGGATG
>NZ_JBFHFD010000675.1:0-4682 GCF_041583735.1 Novipirellula sp. | reverse complement strand
TTGGCCACCAACACGTACTTGTCGATGTGCGAGACCGTGCCTTGATACTTTTCAACCTTGCTTAGCACGGCCCAGTCCTTGTGAGCGCGAAACGCATCCCACGCCTTGCCCCGAGCTTCTTCGTTTGGATAGACCGTCAAGTAAGTCAAGCTGGGTGTGTTCGGGCCAACGACACATTGGCCGATAAACAAGGGCTGAATCCCACTGTCGAGAAAAATGGGCACTTCGCCAGAATTAAACATATCAACCTTCAGATCGCCGAGCCGCTCATTGGGGCTCTCGTACAATCGCAGTTCGTACACGCGATCGTCGTTAGCCAGCGTACCCTCGGGAACTTTGGCGTTCGGCATACAATCCATCGCCGAAAGCAGCTCTGACGTAATCCGCTGGTACGGCGCGTTCTTGGGTTCGCGATCCAGGTAGCTCTTGGCATCGGCGAGATATTGCTGATCCTTTGCCAATGCGGTGCGAGTTGCGAGAATTTGATCGGCGTTAGCATAGGGAATCACGACCACGATTCGCTCGCTGCCAGTTTCATCGTTTTCCGAATTGGTGAAAACGCCCACCGGTGTGATGCCATGTCGATTCAGTGCCGGGACCAACGCGTCCTGCAAATAAGCGTCAATCGCTTTGGCATCCCCTTTTTCGCCAAGCAGATACGAGCGAACTTCGTACAGTTCGCGATCGGGCTGGGCGGCTTCAGTGGTCGATGTGATCAACGTCATTGCAGCAAGCATCACAAAGGAGTTCAAAATCAGATTTTTCATCAATCATCCTGGTGGGGTGTTGAGGGGGGGGAATTGGAATTCCGGTCCGAGGCGGATTCGGCTCAGCGGGCACGCGACGGTTTTCGCGAGCTACGACCGAATGGGGCTGCCCGATTTCATCATCGCGTTGGCCTGTCATCATAATCGCGTCGGAATGGCGAGATCTACAGGCAAGCGAGTTGAATCTGGGTTTCTTTCGTCTCCCCG
Source organism: Novipirellula sp. (assembly GCF_041583735.1). Lineage (NCBI taxonomy): Bacteria > Pseudomonadati > Planctomycetota > Planctomycetia > Pirellulales > Pirellulaceae > Novipirellula > Novipirellula sp. The sequence continues at coordinate 3,708 of NZ_JBFHFD010000675.1, read as the reverse complement.
ACTTCTTTTCGAAATTTTTGCAAATTCTTGCACGGATCTCGGTGTGTCAGGTCACTAACTAATACAGAGGATTTGATTTCCCACTTCCTCATTCGAACTGCCCCATCTGAACTTGCCCCTCACCCCCTCAAGGACTGCTGATTTAGTACGACACCATCAAGTTAGCCGTTTGGGCGCTAGCCCCGGTTAGATGCTGGTGGAACCTGTGGCTAGCGCCGAAACGAGGGCGCTGTGAAGAATTTAGAGACGGCAAATGACGGCATTTGCGTTGCGTAGCTACGCTCGCCAGAGCGTGAAGGGTTGCCGGCCAATACGAATCACCACCTTCTGGCGAAGGTAGCTACGAGAAAATGCTTCACAGCGTTGGCCAAAACGGCTAACTAAATCATCAGACTTCCTCATCCGGGATCGGCTTTGCCAAGTTCGGTACAACTCAATCAAGACGACAATCATGCGACTCACCCTTCGCACCCTGCTGGCCTATCTCGACAACACCTTGGACCCCAGCGACGCAGAATCGCTGCGTGTGAAAGTCGCCGAGAGCGGTTTTGCGGGGCAATTGGTCCAGCGGATTCGCGCAAATCTGGCGAAAACCAATCTCTCGGCGCCCGCGCCCGACGCGGTGGGCCCGGTCGAAGAAGCCAACGTGATTAGCGAATACCTCGACAGCACGTTGTCGGCCGAACAGATCTCGGAAATCGAACGCGCGTGTTTGGAATCGGACCAACAGCTCGCCGAAGCGGCGGCATGTCATCAAATCCTGACCATGGTGTTGGGCAAGACGGCCGAGGTGTCTCCGGAACTGCGGCAGCGGATTTACTCGTTGCCTGATCGGGATATCGCAGATCTGGCCACAGCGGGCAGTTTTTCATCGGTAGCGCTGCCCGATGCCGATCCAACGCAGATCAGTCCTCAGCCGGTTTCCGATATCGAGGTGCCCGCCGGAAGTGAGCAATCGGAACTCGATGCGTTGCATGATGCGGCAACCCAGTCCAACACGGCACATCCCGGCGGTGTGGTTCAGCCGGTCGGCCCCGGCGATTCGGGAGTCTCGGATGCTCCGACACGGATTCGCCAATCGGATGCATTGGAGGTTCGTCGACGCGACGCGATGATGAATAGTGGTCGCCCGCGATCGGCACTCGAGGCGGCTCAGATGTACGGCGGGTCGATACGAACCAGCCGGATTGCGCCGTGGTTGGTATCGTTGGCACTCGCTGCCGTGTTGTTGTTTGCACTGGTTCGTATCTTTGAACCGCTCGTGAACCGATCGACGGTGGCCGAGGCGGATTCGGGACCCGCTTGGTCCGACGTCGAGACAGACGATTTTGCCTCGCCGGGGGGACCGAGCTCGGAACCAACCCAAGAGATCGAAGTGTCGGCCAGCGACGCGCCCGCGATGGTCCCGGTGGGGACTCCGGGACGAGAGATGGCTCCGGCTACCGAGACGGGCGACGGTAGTCCAGCCGTCGAGAATCTTCCCACTCCGGCACCGCTTCCTGCACCCGTAGGAACCCCAGACGTAGGAACCCCACAGGCAGGATCCTCTGATACGGTGACTTCGGTCACGCCAGGTCCCGAGAAGGATCCGATGGCTCCTCCGATACCAGCGGTCGCAAGTACCGATTTGCCGCCGGGGGGAACCAGTGAAGCGATGCCATCACCCGCGAGCGAACCCAAATCAGAGAGCGAGAGTGCCGCGATTCCGGCACCTACCGGCATTCCTGCTCCCCCTGCTCCCCGCAGCGACGTGGACACTCCGGCGGTAACCGAAGTGCCCGCGCCAGCCGGCCCCGCAGCTGTTCCGGCCGCGGGCGATCCCAAAGCCGAGATGACGGCGACCGCTGACGACGCGGGAGCTCCTCCCACAATCAAAGAAATCGTGGATCCCAAAGCGGCTGCGGACACGGCGAAGCTTCCCAAAGTTGCAGTTGCCAAAGTGACAAGCGATTCCGCACTCGTTTTTGCGATCGGCGACGACGCAACCCCGGTTCAAATCAGCAAGGATGCGGTCATTGGTACCGAACAGACCATCGTTTGTGCGCCAACCTATCGCGTTCGTCTAGACACGGTCGATGATATGGCGGTGACATTGGTCGGCCCATCAAAGATTCGCTGGACCAGAGGGGGTGAAGAGAAACCTGTGTTGAATGTGGATTATGGTCGCATCATGCTCGAGGCTCTCAAACCCGGTGCGTCCATCGATGTGATCATCGACAACAAGTCACTGACGTTGAATTTTCCCGATATCGAATCACTTGTTGCCATGACGATGGCTCATTTCCGCGCTCCCGGTTTTGATCCGCTGAAGAAAGAAAACCACATCAATACGGTGGGAGTGTTTGTCGCTCAAGGCAAAGTCGGGCTGTCCGAAAGCGGGAACCAGATTGATCTGGCAACCGGTCAACGCTGGGTGCGACGCGGTGACGAACCGGGCGTTGCGTCCGAATCGAAGACGCCACTCGCGTGGATCACCCCACCCGATCCGAACGATCAATCGCTCGAGTCGTCGGCGCGTGAAGCCCTGTTGGGGTTGATGATCCCCGATCAACCGGTCGAGATCTCACTTCGCGAAGCCACCATGTTCCGCCGTAGCGAAGCGGGGGCGTTAGCGGCGCGGACCTTGTTGTCTCTGGGACGGCCCGACGTCTTTTTCGGAGGCGACGGAATGCTCAGCCAAGCGGACCAGCGTTCGTATTGGAGTGACCATTACACCGCCCTGCAAAATGCGATTGACCGCGATGTCGAAACCGCAGTACGCGTCAAAGATGCGATCGATCGGATGGACCAAGGCAACGCCAGAACCTTGTTTCAGCTGCTGGTTGGGTTTTCGCAAAAACAACTTCAAGAGGGAGGCGACGAAATGCTTGTCCGCAGTCTCGATTCACCGTCGATGTCGGTCCGAGCACTCGCCTTGGAAAATTTGCGTAAGATCACCGGCGTGACACTCAGTTTCCGGCCCGAACAAGACAATGCAGCACGACGTGGCCAAGCGATCAAGAAATGGGAAGCTCGCCAACGCAAAGAAGACATTCGCTGGGCAACCCCATAGAAGCGGCGGCGCCGCGAGTCATGGCGAACGGTGTGGGCAAGCTGTTGACGCCATTCGCGTTTTGATCGCGGTGCGATCAACGACAATTATCGGAGCGAGTCGGTGGCGACCGAACCAGCCAAAACGTGGGATGCGACTACGTCGACGATCCGGGTTTTCGACTCCGGCTCGCTTTGCCGTACTTCAAATGCGACGATGTTTCCGTCATAGCCTGAATCACGGCATGCGGCACAGCCACTTGGACACGATACCATCGTGTCGATGTCCACTCCGAAGTGCTCCGCTTCCTCGGGATGAATCGGCCGCGACTGGCAACATTTGCGACACAAACGATTTAGTTTGTGATGCGAAACGATGGCGGACAAAACCTTGTCCAATTCGCCCTCTTCCAAACCGAGCTGTTTTAGTCGGACCGGCGTCATTGACGGATCTGCACTTTCGATCGTTGCAATCACCAATCGTCCCATCGCCGCTTCGTGCATGGCAGCTCGAGCGACGTCACGGTTGTCGAGTTTGTCGATCGCAATCACATCGGGCGATTGTCTGGCCAACGATTCCATCGCAGCGACTTTGTCCATTTCTGCATGCTTGCAGAGCGAAAGTTGATTGATCCCTTCGCAGGGCATCGACATTGAATCTTCTAATGCGCAAATCAG
>NZ_JBFHFD010000674.1:0-4691 GCF_041583735.1 Novipirellula sp. | reverse complement strand
AGCGTTTTTCCCTTACGTCGTTTTTTTGCAAACCGTTCCCATCGTCGCGATTGCACCGCTATTGATCACGTGGAGCGGTTACCAATTTCGTACCGTCGTGATCGTGACGGTCATCGTGTGTTTGTTTCCCATCGTCAATAGTGTCACCGAGGGATTGTTGGCGATCCAAACCGATTTGAACGATATGTTCCGACTCTATGGGGCTTCGCGAACGCAGCGGTTGTTGAAACTGCAATTGCCAACGGCGATTCCCTATTTGATGCTTGGCATGAAAACCAGTAGCGGGCTTGCGGTGATTGGAGCCATTGTTGCCGAGTTTTTTGTTGGCAATGGATCGAACTACGATGGGCTGGGAACGCTGATGACCGGTTGGCAAGGTTTTCAGCGAACCGACGCGCTGATCGCCGCGATTTTTGCATCGACGGTTTTAGGATTGTTGCTGTTCGCAGTCGTCAACCTGCTCGCCGCGACCGTGTTTCATCGCTGGACATCGGGCGATCGCAAAAGGTAAGGAGTTCAGGTCTCTCTGCTTTCATTGTGACCTCGCTTCGCTTACGCTTGGGGACCGAGCGAATGTAAAATCGAAGCATCACGACGAGGGACAAAAATGCGAATCGGAGTGCCCAAGGAAACTTGGCCGGGTGAATTGCGAACCGCGTTGGTGCCCGCCAATGCAAAGAAGCTGATCGGCAGCGGATTTGAAATCGTGGCCGAATCCGGGCTCGGGCTCGGTTCCGGTTTCAGCGACGAAGCCTACATCGACGCGGGCGTCACGTTGCATCCCGATCGGCATTCCATCTTGGCCGATTCCGATCTGGTTTTGCGAGTACGCAAGCCTGATGCGAGTGAGGTTAGCGGTCTGCGGCGGGGCGGGATCCATATCAGTTTCCTCGATCCGTTTAATGAACAAGCGTTGGTCGATTCGCTGGCCACGCACGGGGTGACCGCGATCTCGATGGAGATGATTCCGCGGAGCACACGGGCTCAGAAAATGGACGCGCTCTCGTCCCAAGCCAACTTGGCGGGCTACGTCACTGTGATCCAAGCGGCGTATCACAGCGTCAAGGCGTTCCCGATGATGATGACGCCCTCGGGAACCATCCGTCCCTGCCGCGTCTTCGTAATCGGTGTAGGGGTCGCGGGGCTGCAAGCAATCGCGACAGCAAAACGGCTCGGGGCTCGCGTCGAGGCCTTTGACACTCGGCCGGTGACCGCAGAACAAGTTCGTTCGTTGGGGGCAAAGTTTGTCGAGATTGATTTGGGCGAGGTCGGGCAAACTGAACAAGGCTACGCCAAGGCACTGACCGACGAACAGATTGCCTTGCAAAAAGAGGGGCAAAAGAAAGTCATCGCAGAATCCGATGTCGTCATCACGACGGCACAGTTGTTTGGCCGACGCGCCCCGGTCATCGTGACTCGCGATATGCTCGAAGCGATGCAGCCCGGCAGTGTGGTGGTCGATATGGCAGTCGAGTCGGGCGGCAACGTCGAAGGCTCGGTGCTCAACCAGATCACTGATGTCGGTGGGGTGAAGGTGATCGGACAAGGCAACCTGCCATCGCAGGTCAGCCGCAACGCCAGCGAAATGTACTCCAATAATCTGCTGAATTTGATCGAAGAGTTTTGGGATAGCGAGACCAAGCAGTTGGTGCTCGACCCCGACGACGAAATTATCCAAGCGGCGGTCATTACCCGCGAGGGTGAAATTGTTAACGAAACCATCCGAAACCTGAATGCGTAAGCGAGAACAATCATGGGAATGGAAGCGGTCTATCTCGGCTTCGTTTTAATGCTGTCGATTTTCTTGGGCTTTGAATTGATTTCCAAAGTGCCCGCGACGTTGCACACACCGTTGATGTCCGGGGCGAATGCGATCTCGGGGATCACCGTGGTCGGCGCGATTACCTCGGCCGGCGCCGGGATGAGTGATTGGGCCACCGCACTCGGCGCGATCGCCGTCTTTTTTGCGATGGTCAACGTCGTTGGCGGTTACATGGTGACCGACCGCATGCTCGGTATGTTCAAGAAAAAAGAATCTCCCGTCAAAGACCAAGTTTGAAAAAAGGCGATCCATGAGTGCGGAACTAATCGGCGCTGTTTACATCTTCGCCGCAGTTTTATTTATCTACGGTTTGAAATTGCTTAGCTCTCCCGCTACTGCGGTGCGAGGCAATCTGATTTCTTCGCTGGCCATGCTGGCCGCAGTCTTGGTCACGCTGGCGTCTATCGAGATCATCGATTATCGCTGGATTGCCATCGCGGCGATTGCTGGGACGCTCGTTGGTGCGGTTGCCGCGCGACGCGTTGCGATGACTGGGATGCCCGAAATGGTGGCGTTGTTTAACGGTTCGGGCGGGATCGCAAGCTTGTTGGTCGGATGGGCGGCGCTTTACATGAGCGACAGCCCTCACATTTCAACGGTGGTTGCTACCCCTGATGCGCCCGCAGTGTCAGCGTTCACGATGATCACCATTCTGATCTCGATCCTGATCGGCGGCGTCACGTTCTCAGGCAGTTTGGTGGCCTGGGGGAAATTGTCGGAAACGATCAGCAGTGCGGCGATGTCGCTGCCGGGCCAGCGGTTCCTCAGTCTGTTTAATGTGTTTGCCCTGCTTGCCTGCAGTGTGCTGATTTTTTTCCAACCCGCTTGGACGCTGCCGTTGATTATCGCGGTGATCGTGTTGTCGTTGATCTTGGGCGTGATGGCTGTGATGCCGATCGGCGGTGCCGACATGCCGGTCGTGATCTCGCTGCTAAATAGTTACTCAGGGCTCGCGGCGTGTGCTGCGGGACTTGCAATTGATAATTCGATTTTGATTGTGGCTGGTTCGCTGGTCGGAGCCGCAGGCATCATTTTGACGAACATCATGTGCAAGGCGATGAATCGTTCGCTTAGCAATGTACTTTTCTCTGGCTTTGCCGCGACCACGCAAGCGACGAAGGTCGAAGGCGAGGTCAAGCCGATTTCTGCCGATGACGCCTACCTGATCCTCGAAGCCGCATCGTCGGTCGTGATGGTTCCAGGCTACGGCATGGCGGTCGCCCAAGCTCAACACGTGGTGCGTGAATTGGGCGACATGCTCGAAGCCAATGGAGCCGAGGTCAGCTACGCGATCCATCCCGTGGCCGGCCGCATGCCCGGACATATGAACGTCTTGTTAGCCGAAGCCAGTGTGCCGTACGACCAATTGGTCGAAATGGAAGACATCAACCGGCGGATCGAAAACGTCGATGTCGCGGTCGTGATCGGAGCGAATGACGTCGTTAATCCGGCCGCTCGCGAGGACGAGAACAGTCCGATTTATGGGATGCCGATTATCAATGTCGATTATGCACGCACCGTGTTTGTGCTGAAGCGTTCGATGGCTTCCGGGTTTTCCGGAGTCGATAATCCGCTGTTCTTTGGCCAAAACACGCGGATGCTCTTCGGTGATGCGAAACAGTCCCTGTCCGCCGTGATTGCACAGTTCAAAAACTGAGCTTATCGTGGGATGATCTGATGCAATGTTAGTAATTGATGTAGTGGATCTTGCTAAAGATCCTTCACGAGGGAACTTTAGCAAGATCCACTACTGGGGAGGACTGCGTCACTACCTGGTTTATCAACCTCCGATCCGCACGAAGAAAATTGTCATGATCTCGAGCCACCCGTCCACGATGCTGCGGTCTGTATTCATCCTCATTGGCTGTGTCATGATCAGCGGATGTGAATTCTCGGATTCATCGACAAATCCGGCGCCACCGCCGATTGTTGGTGGCGATGCATTGAGATCCGTGGCGGTTCAACTGAATTGGTTTCCCGAATCTGAGCATGGTGGTTTGTATCAAGCCGCCGCCGATGGAACGTTCCAAGAACACGGATTGGATGTAGAGATCCGGCCTGGCGGGCGGCAAAGCCCCGTGGCTCCGGAATTGGTATTGGGACGCGTTCAGTTCGCGATGGCCAACGCCGACGATGTGGTTTTATTTCGTAATCAAGGGGCGGACATCGTGGCGGTGTTAGCGACGATGCAGAATCATCCTCGCTGTATCTTGGTTCGCGAAGACAGTGGCGTGACGAAGTTCGAGGATCTCGCTGGCAAAACGCTGCAGCGGCAAGGGGGCCGAGCATTTCTTGAATTCATGCGTTCCAAAGGATTGCTGGATCAAGTCAAAGAGGTTCCCTATCACGGCAGCGTTTCGTCGCTAGTGACGGACAAGGATGTCGCGATCCAGGCGTACTCGTTCGCGGAACCTTTGCTGGCGGAACAACAAGGGGTCAAAGTTCGCAAGTTGATGCTCAGCGATATCGGCTGGAACCCGTACTCAAGTGTTTTAATCACCACCGGTGATATGGTTCGCAAGCAACCCGAGTTGGTTCAGGATTTTGTCGATGCCACGCGTGAAGGTTGGCAGCACTACTTGGACGATCCCGCATTAGGCAACGAGGCCATTTTGAAAGCGAACCAGCACGGCATGACGATCGAAGCGTTGCAATTTGGGCATCAAGAACTCAAAACGCTCGCCTTGCCCGACGACATGCCGGCGGAATCACTTGGCGAAATGACGGAATCGCGTTGGCAGACGTTGGTCTCTCAGATGGTCCAACTCGGTCTAGTCGATGGCGACAAAGTCCACGCCACCGACTGCTTCGCCCCCCAGTTTACCAAAAAGGTGTCGTTTACCAAAAAGGTGTCGGACACCTTTTTGGT
>NZ_JBFHFD010000673.1:0-4694 GCF_041583735.1 Novipirellula sp. | reverse complement strand
CGCATCAAGCTGGGCCTGAGTAATCACCTCCATGTAATTGCCATATTTTGATAGCAGCGCTCCCACACTCGCAGCATCTCCTGCCCGAGCGAGTTGCAAAAGTTCGGACGAGGAGAGTTCCGTGGGGTTGATGGCGGTGTGTCCTCTAGATGTCCTGGCCGGTTCGCCAACAGGTTGTCACGCGAAAACCTACAAATATTATTGGGGGGGAGGGTGGTTCCAGGCAAGACACCACAAACCTAAGGGGTGTTCGCACGTTTGCGAACGCGGCCAATGTGCCCCAGGCAAGAGAGAAAATGCCCGAAAAAGAAGAGGGGCCGCCGGACAAGGCTGCCGTGCCGCAATGCGGGCTCGGGTAGCTACCTTCGCCAGAAGGTGGTGACTCGTATTTGTGCGGCATCCCTCCACGCTCTGGCGAGCGTCGCTACGGCCCGGTCGCAGCGAGTGAAACGTTCGGGATTTACCGGGCGGCTCGCGCCGCTCCGCTATAAAAAACACTCGGTGAGGGCCAAAGTAGATGGCATTGGGCGTGAGCCACCGAGTGTCGGCCTCCGGCCTTACGGCGACAGGTCGCCCCTAAACCGTTGGCTCACGCCAACGGCAGGCCATGTTTCGGCCTCCGGCCTATTCGCGTGCCACTAAATCAGCAGTCTTCTTCCTCAGGTGGAGAGGTGACTGCAGCACAGGCCGGAAGAAGAACTCACACCCTGGCTTACAGCCGGATCACTTCTTGTTCGTGAACGGTTTCCGACTTTTGCTCGCAGCATGCGGCCAGTTCGAACTCGACACTCCAGCGACCGTTTTCGTCGCCGGTGACGATCCAGTGAGGTTGCACACAAACGCTTTGGTGGACCAATTCGAATCCGGACTCACTTTGGCTGACCGTTTGAATCGGGAACGCCCAGATGCCGCTAGGCCGATTGATCTCAAGCGACACATCGATGCCGAGCCAGCGGTCCGAGAGGCTCAGTCCAAGTGCATTCTCAAGGTCCAATTCCTCGCCAAGCTGTCCGAGTCGATGACCGTTGACGTCCGAGAAGTAACGGTCGTCCGCACCCGATGGCAGGCCAGCAAAATTCAACTCGATACCGAAATGCAGCGGTTGGTTTTGCGGAACGTTTTCGAGCAGATAGGCAACCGTCAAACGATCGCTGCCCGCGTGCATCGTCACCGCCTTGGTCAACGAGATCGGAATACCCCAGGCGTTACCATCACGACGCATTTGGACTTGCACTCGATCGGCACCGCGACGCAATTTGGTTTGGAACGCTAATTCGACAAAATCGCCGCGTTCGGTTGCTTCGCCCCGAGCGACGTTTTCCAAAGTCGCATCGTTGTCGTAAAAATGGTCCATCAAACTCTTGCGAGCGAATCGGTCGTATTGCAGACGCTGGTCCAGATCCTCTTGCTTGAACACGACTCGGTCGTGGATGCTTGCGACTTCATCGCCTCCGGTGTTTGGACCCGCCAATACTTTGCGGTGATAGCTTTCGGGACGACGTTGAAGTGTCGCGAGCAGGTTGTGCTGGATTTCGCGAACGTCCAATTCATACATGCGGCCACCACGCCCCGGTGCAAACCATGCACACAAGCGATTGTTGCTGAGCCGGACTTCCTGGTACCCATCGAAGTCATAATCCGAAGCGGTTGCTTGAACGCTGTGTTCATTGACACCGCTGAGTCGTTCCAGCTCGTTGTCCGCTGCAATCAAGTGTTGGAAAATTGCGTTGCGAAGGTGTGGCAGGTAAATGCCGCCGAACGCGCCGTGCCAATAGGGGCAATTGCATTGGCCGCGATACAGGTCGTCGCGGATTTGCGAGATCTCGCTGGCACCGATGCCGGTGGCTTCGATTTCGGCGAGTTGGCGGCTGACGTCCATCATCCGCGCGTACATTTCGTTTGTTTCGTCGTACTTGGTTTTGAAGTTACGCCAGTAACCACCGCGTACAAAGTTTTTCAGATCGCTCCACTGCGGGTGATCTTCCATCGCGTGGCTGACGTCGTCAAACGTTTCTTGTGCCTCGACAGGAAGCGACCATTCGGTCATTTCACGATAACTGCAATCGGGCAAGTAAACTTTGCCGACCGGTGCGGTGTGGGTGATCGCGTCTTCGAGCGTGACGGTTTTGAGCCAGTCGGCGTTGGCGGTCAGCGACTGAAACAGCGAGCGAAGCCAGCCTTTTTCGTAGACGTGCACTTTGGTGTCAGGCCAAGTACCGAATTTTTCGCCGTCATCACCAAATGTCAATACGACCCCAGGCGACCGATGTGCCAAATCGCGACAATGGTCGATCGTGGCGTCGACGCTTTGGAATGGGATCGTGTAGCGAAGGTGCTCGGATCCGGGGAACACCCGCAGCACGCGGCCGTCATCTTCGGTCAAGTAATAACCGGTCAACTGAGGATCGCGAAGTCCGGCGGCTCGGAAATGGAAGTCGTCCAGTACCGTGTACTCAATGCCTGCGTCGACGACATCGCTTGTCAACGAAGATTCCCAAACGCGTTCGGGAGTCCACATCCCGCGAGGACGGACACCCAAGGTGCGGTGTAGCCAATTGCTGTAGGCTTGAATTTGGCCGATCCGGTCGCGGCGTGGCAACATCGCCAAGATCGGTTCGTATTGAGGTCCACCAATGATTTCGACGCGGCCCGCTTCGACCAGCATCCGCAGACGATCAACGTACTCGGGGTGCCGATCGGCCAACCACATCATCAACGGACCCGAGGTGTGCAGCGAGATTCGCAACGCTTCAAAAGGCTCGAATACTTCTAAAAACGGCAGATAGCTGTCCTGATACGCTTGTTCAAAAACCCCATCAAAGTTGCCGATTGGTTGATGGTTGTGCAGAACCAAACAGAGATAAGCGTGCGGCGTCATAGGTGTGATGATGGGGTTGAAAGGGACAGATTCGGTCGATCACAAACCCAGTGCTGTGGACTCTGCCGCAAGCGATCACGCTAGGAATCGACCCAGGGACGCTATCTGACGCAGTTGACCATGACACTGTTAGAGCTTGTATCGGCCAGAATGATCCGATTCATTTACCCAAACTGCAGTTTCGTGTTGGGGTCGCGAAGTGTCGGCATTTTTGCCGCATTTTCAAGAAAAATTGGATGCGAATCGGCACGGCGGCGAGCTGTCGAGAGAGGCACCGCCCGCATTGGAGAATGACGAGCCCCGATGATTCACGCTTGAATTTTTGTAAGGACGGTTAAGCAGCAACGCACGGTCGCGTTGGTTGTAGCGGAAGCCGTCAAGATTTTTGTGATAGATGCCGAGCGAATCAGAACTCTCACGCGATTTACCGCTGACCAAGCACTCGCATTGGCGCGTTCGTTCAACGGGCTACAGCACGAGCCGCGGGTTCTCTGCGGCAGCACATTTGCGGTATTTTTCGGTGGCCAGTTCGGGCAGCACCGTATTGATCATGCACTGGCTGCTCCACTCGAACCCGGCAACACGCGTGATCCTGGGAAAGAATTCAAGCGACCAGTGGAATGCCTCGGCATTGCCATGGGCGCCCGGAGGCCGCGAGTGCAGCAACATGTTGTACGAGGCGTTGGGGACCAGCGTTTCGAGCCAGCCAGTCATTCGTTTGATCATCCTCGCCAAGTCGTCAAGGACGTCGAACGAAAGCTGATCGAAATGGTCAACGTGGTCTTTGGTGGTCACACGCAGCAGCATCGGCAAGCGGCTGGCGTACGGACAGTAGGCAACAAGGGAATTGGTTTGTGCCACGATCCGTTTCTTCTGTTTCAATTCGGCGCGAATGATATCGCACTGCAAACAACATCCTGTTCTGGCTTGATGCGACCGCATGCGTTCGTTGATGTTTTCAACCGAATTGGGCATCTGGTCGCTCGCCAGCAATTGGCTGTGACTATGTTGCAGCGAAGCTCCCGCGTCGCCACCAACATTTTTGAACAAACTGATGTATTGAATGCCTGGTTGCATTCGCCAATGGCTCAACCGGTGTTGGTAAGCCACCAACATCAGTTTGATTTCCGTCAGATCCAATTCACTGATCGATTGCACGTGATTGGGGGATTCAATGATAACTTCATGACCCCCAATGACTTTGCTGCTTTGAAACAGCGGGTTGGTTCGTTTGGGTAAATCGTTCTGAGCGGGTTTGATTGCGGATTCCGTCACTGCGGGAAATTTGTTGGGGACGACTCGGACCGACCAATCTCGCAGTGTGGCCGGCGATACCGCGTTACCGTTGCTGGGCGGATACAGCACTTCAAAGCTGTCGTCCGGGGTAATCTTGGCAACCCAGGTTGGCGGCGGGGTCGTGTGTTCTTCGCCAGCGCAGAACGGACACTCCAACGCGGTCGTGTTTGGAACTCGTTGCTCGGTTCCAAATTGATCGGGACGTGCTTCGCGGTGAGGTGCAAAGATCGTCCAGTCGCCGGTGATCGGATTGAGCCGTGATTCGGCACAACCGCTCGGTTCGGGCAATTGCGTCGCAGCCTCGGGGGCGGCGGGCTTTGCAGAGGCCCCGTCGCGTCTCTGTAGACGCACCAGATTTTTGTTTCGATCCGCGACTCGTGAGGGGGCGTTTTCGATCAAGGTACTACTTCACGAACAGGTTTATTTTAGTGCACCAATTCCTGTGGGGGTGCAGGGACCATACGAGATCCTAACGGATGTTCGTAGGGTTTGGCGAGACAAAATTAGCGAAAAGTTGCTG
>NZ_JBFHFD010000672.1:0-4697 GCF_041583735.1 Novipirellula sp. | reverse complement strand
TGTTTCCGTCAACCAGAATGCTCATGACCGAATGACTATTGTAGAGAACGTGTAGGAATGGAATGTTGAACCGACTTCGTGATGGTCATCCGCTGCCGATAGCGGCGGATTTGACGCGGTTTTGCCTTGCTGCGGATCTTACGGCCACGGCTCTTATCGCCGCAGCCCGCTAATCCCGCAGCATTAGCCTGCGGCGGCAGCCACAATTTTCTTGGCCGCGTCCGTAATGTCGGTCGCGTTGATGACGTTCACGTCGCTTTCGGCAAGCATCTTGCGGCCTTCTTCGACCTCAGTGCCTTCGAGTCGGACGACCAAGGGAACGGTAAAGCCCACCGTCTTGCTCGCTTCGATCAACGCCGATGCGATCGTGGTACAGCGTGCGATCCCCCCAAAGATATTGACCAATACGCCCTTGCAATTGGGGTCCGACAACAAAATCCGGAAAGCTTCGGTCACCTGTTGAGCGTTCGCTCCGCCGCCGACGTCCAGAAAGTTTGCAGGTTTGCCACCGTGGTATTTGATGATATCCATCGTCGACATCGCCAAACCAGCACCATTGACCAAGCATCCGATGTTGCCTTCGAGCTTGACGTAGCTGAGTCCCGAGTCGCTCGCACGCACTTCGCTTGGCTCTTCTTCGGACAAGTCGCGTAGTTCCAACAAGTCCTTGTGGCGGAACATCGCGTTGTCGTCGAAGGTAATCTTCGCGTCCAAGGCGACCATTTCGCCGCTGCCGGTAATCACAAGCGGATTGATCTCGGCCATCGCACAATCGTAATCGACAAAGAAGCGACAGATCGCGGTCATGAACTTAAACGCAGCTTTGGCAGCGGGCCCTTCGATGCCCAGCTTCTTGCAAAGCTTACGAACCTGGAACGCTTCCAGCCCTACGGCGGGGTCGAAGTGTTCTTTGAAAATCAGTTCCGGGGTCTCTTCGGCGACCTTTTCGATCTCGACCCCCCCTTCGGTGCTGACCATCAAGACCGGCCGAGAGGCTTCGCGGTCAATTACGATGCCGAGGTACAATTCGCGGGCAATATCGCAACCGGCTTCGACAAAGACCTGATTGACAACTTTGCCTTCTTCGCCAGTCTGGATCGTGACCAACGTTTTTCCGAGCAAACCGTTGGCTGCCGCACGAGCTTCGTCAGCACTTTTGACGAGCACCACGCCGCGTTGCTCTGGGTTATCGATAATGGTTCCCTTACCGCGTCCGCCCGCATGGATCTGGGCTTTGACGACAGCAATCGAACCGCCGAGTTTTTCAAATGCGGCAGCCGCTTCGTCAGCGGTCTTAGCGATATGTCCTTCTAAAACCGGCACACCAGCTTTGCGGAACAGTTGCTTGCCTTGATATTCGTGAATCTTCATCGACTTAAGGGGGCTTTCGCGCTCGCGCACAAGGGAAACGTTTCCGTGAAGTTGAAAATATACGTTTCCGACGCGTGCTGAGGAACCATAGCGCCAACTTTGTCAGGCTCAGAAGCCCCAAAAGTTTTTAGCATTCCCCTTCGCTCGCTCTTGGCAGCCAATTTGCCGCCAAAATCTTGACACGAAAAGCGCTCACGAATTTCACCCGCAGCCCATGAACGTCATGCCATCAAGGCGGAAATCGCCTCGGCTTTGACTAATTCACGAGGTTGATTCAGGTGGTTGTAGACGATCGTCTCTGGCGCGATTCCAAAGCTGTGGTAAATCGTCGCTAACAACTCCGCCGGATGCACCGGGTTTTCCAGTGGTGCCGAGGCGGTCTTGTCGCTCTTGCCATGAATATACCCGCGTTTGGTTCCCGCACCCGCCATCACCGCGGTGTAGCAGTACGGCCAATGGTCGCGGCCATCGTCGCTGTTGTTGTTTCCGCTGGTGCTGACGCCCCGCTGAGGACTGCGGCCAAACTCACCTACCGCCACCACCAAGGTGTCTTCGAGCAATCCGCGAGTGTCCATGTCCGTGATCAACGTCGACAATGCCGAGTCGAGCATCGGAGCCGATTGATCTTTCATCCGTTTGCTGAGCCCGGTGTGGTGATCCCACGAGTGGTTGTCACTGTTGGCCACTTTGGGCCAAATGACTTCGACCACGCGAGTCCCGGCTTCTACGAGTCGCCGAGCAAGTAAACAGCTTTGACCAAACGTGTTGCGTCCATAAGCGTCACGAATCTCGTTGGATTCGGCCGACAAATTAAACGCATCGCGTGCACGCCCCGAAACGATCAACGACAACGCTTGGTCGTAGTATTGGTCAAGCTCAAAAGACTCGACCGCCTCGTTGATTTGAGGCATTTGCGCATTCAACAGATCACGAAGCTTGGCTCGGCGTTGCAAGCGGACGCTGAATACCTCGGGTCGCAACTGCAGATCATCGATCTTGATGCGACTCATCTTTTCCATGTCCATGTCGTCGCCGTCGGGATAAAGCGTATAGGGATCAAACGCTTTGCCTAAAAAACCGGCGGTACCACCTTTGCCAACAACGTTGGATTCTTGCAGCGGCCGCGGCAGCATGACAAACGGAAGCATAGGCTCATCCAACGGACGCATTTTGACGATGTTGCTTCCAAAATTGGGAAAGTCCTTGGGCGATGGCGGTTCAAGTTGCCCTGAGGGACTGACCTTGTCGGTGGTATAGCCGGTCATCATTTGGTAGATCGCCGCGGTGTGGTTGAACAAACCATTGGGCGTGTACGACATCGACCGAATCATTGTGAAGCGGTCGTTCACCTGGCTGAGCTGAGGCAGGTTTTCGGTAAACTTTACCCCAGGAATTTTGGTGCTGATTGGCTTGAAAACACTTTTGGCGTTATCCGGCAAATTTTCTTTGGGGTCCCACAAATCCAATTGGCTCGGGCCGCCCTGCAAATACAGCAGAATGATACTTTTCGCCTTGCCCCAACCGGGACCGCCAACATGTTTTTCCGAGGCTGCAGCACTTTGCATTTTCAACAGTGACGGCAACGACAAACCGAGCATGCCACAACCACCCACTCGCAAAAACGTGCGACGAGTAGCCGAGAGATGCGGATCGCAAAGATCCTTTGCTTTAAAACCTTTGAATGACAACATCGTTCGTTCTCTCTCTTGGTAATTTCAGTGATTGAACAGAAACGCAGGGCTATTGATTAACGCCCACGCCAAATCTTCGGCTGCCGTCAAACGGACGTTACCGAGTTGTTTCGTGCTTTCGGCAAAGTCTTGGCGAAGCTGAACCAGTGCAGGATCATCCGCCGTTGCAACCGAAAGATTCTTTTTGCTTTGTTCTAACTGCACCAGCGTCGGGTCCGCTGGAACAGGCTTCCGAGCTTCGGCCAATGCCGCACGCAAATCGGCGATACCCTCGTCGGTGGCCGCACCGTAGTCGACGATCAGCTTGGTTGCCGCTTCGCTGCGCTGCGCCGCCGGAGTCGAAAGCGCCGCGGCAATTGATTCGCTTTGGCTGAGCGGGATGTCGCCTTCGGCCGTGGTGGCTGAGATACGAAACAGCCCCAAACGGTGATTCGCTGCGTTGTGGAACTGATGCAGATCAAACGTCAACGTGCAACCGCTAGGATTCACGATCGGCGTTTTCAATTGGAACGTGGCCCAGTGGACCACGCCGAGTGACGGGGAAACGGCCCAGCCGCCTTGGTCATTCGTCTTTCCATCAAACGTGGTGCTGATGTCAAAGCCGGCTTGAGTGAAATCAGCTTGGGCCTTGGCGATTTCGACCTTTTCCGGCTTTTGATCTTTGCCGTCGTTTTGCACTTGGATCACCAATTCGGTGATGACAAAATTGCCGTTGTCGGGCAACCCAGGACCACCGGCGGGCAGATCCGCAGCCGGTAACGCTTCTAACCGAAACCCTGTGATCTGCTTTAGCGTCGTGGGCATCTTGATCGTATAGACGCCTTTGTCGGCGTTGCCCGATGCTCGGATTGAACGGTCCGCTTGCGGGGTCAACACCGCCTTGTTCGATGCCGATAACTCGGTCGCCGACAAGGGATGCCATTCCACGTTGGATGCATCGGCAAACCGTTTCTCGGTCGTCGTGATCAAATTCGCTTGTGCTTTGCTAATCGTCTCTTCCGCCGCCGCAACTCGTTTCGTACGCTCTTCTTCGAGCCGCGTTCGTTCAGGCTTGATTGCCTCGGTTCGCTCGGCAATCTGCGAGACAAGCTCGGCAAGCTTTGCTTCGCGAACGGCTTCTAATTCGGCTCGCCGAATCTTCCAATCGGCTTCGGATTGCTCAAGCTGTTTTTGCAGAGCATCGTGATCGACTTGGACTTGCCCCATGATGTTCTTGAATGCCGTGACTTCGGATTCAGTGGGTCGACGCCCGATCGCTCGCAAGAAAACCTCTTCGGCGAGCATTTCGTCTTCCGGGCATCTCTTGACGATGTTGGCGAGTTCGTTTTTCGGATCCGAAATCGCGGTCCCCACCGTGGGACCACTGATCAGTGCCATCACCGGCCCAAGCTGCAGATCCGAGGATCGTTCACATTCGCATGCGCTCTCGCGTGCCGGCCGGCCCAGGTTCTGCAAGAATCCATCGGCAAGCTTCACCCCGGAATCGGGCAGCGCGGCAGCTCGTGTTCCCTTGGCCACACCGGGAATCGAACTAATCGCTCCGGTAACCTGGTGCACTGCATCGTAAATCACTTCGGCAGGCAATCGCCGCGGCATGGCATGCGAGTAATTCAGATGGTCGTCTTCGTTTAGCGG
>NZ_JBFHFD010000671.1:0-4722 GCF_041583735.1 Novipirellula sp. | reverse complement strand
TCTACCATCCGCCCACGAGGAAGACCCCGAAATCGCCCATAGCGTAAAAAGGACCTCCGTCCCCAGACCTTCATGTTCGCGAAACAGTGTTCTGTAACACGCTCGATTTCATTGCCGGACAACAGGGCGATTACCAGACAAAGCATATACATATTTCTACCGCGTTATTGTGTGGATGTTTGGTCCGAGTGAGTGCGAATAAAGGTTTCTTCCGTTGCCGGAGAAATTGCGTTTCTTGCGCTCGATTTTGAGACCCTTTCGCTTGTTGATGAAGCATCTTTTGGGAGAATAGGGTCTCAATCCATTCTGGCTTCTACTCTAGGCTTTCATACCAGTCACTTTACCCTTTTCACGATGGAGTGGATCGATGAGGGCATTGATGTCGCTGCCGCTGAAATACAAACGCACTTTTGGGAAGCGTCAGTTTCGTTTCGTACTTCGTGCGATGAGTGCCGTTTTTTGGTTGGGGCCGTGGCGTGCATTGGCGATTCGCTTCTTTCAATGGCGTGATTGCAATCCCAGACTGCCGCAGGGATGCAATTCGATGTTCCCCGAGGTCAATGTCGCCAGTCACGTCGTCGCACTCAATGCGAACGGCTTTGCCGCTGGGCCTCAATTGTCGCAGGACCGTGTGGACGAACTGCTATCAATTTGCTCCGACACAACTGTTTCCCACTACGACAATCCTCACGTGTATTGTGCTGTGCTGCGTGAACTCATTCTCGATCCATTCGTGCTAGCAGTGGCGCGACAGTATCTTGGTGCCGAACCACGCCTTTATCAAACCTTGTTGTACTGGACCTTTCCGCCCACTGATGAACAGAGCCAGGAATCAAAGCGAGTGGAAAAGAGTCGTTTTCACTACGACGTCGGTGACTTCAAATCGCTTCAGTTGTTTTGCTATTTAACCGATGTTGACGCCCATAGTGGACCCCATGTGGTCATCCTTGGAACACATAAGCCAAAGTCTTGGCTGCGTATGATGCGACGCTTTCTTGACGACCGCAACGCGGAACTACGATTTGGTAGCCGAATCCATACCGTCTTGGGGAAATGTGGCACAATATTCTTCGAGGATACTGTGTGCTACCACAAGCATTCGTATGGTGAAAAGCCACGACTTATGCTGCGTGTCACCTTCGTGCTTCAGCGGCGTTCGCGAACAGCGCTACTGCCGGAGGTTGTGCAGTGCACGACGGAGGAGCTTCCACCCTTGGTCGCAAACTCTGATGTAAATCTTGGGCGTACCACGTAGCTTTGGGACTTTATCGCAGTTATGGGGCTTTCTGTGCGTTGGTCTCTGGATTTGAGACCCGCCCGCGAGGAAGACCCCGACAACGCCCGTCGCGAAAAAAAAGACCTCCGTCCCCTTTTCCGTCCCGTAGTGGACGTGGCTACACGTCCCGTGGGTATCCAACTGCCGGGACGTTTTTCCCCGCGTCGGTTAGCGGTCGGGATCTTTAGCAAGATCCACTACGGTGGTGTGCGTTAGAATGGTCGGGTGTGGTTTGCTACCGTTGCTGCGACGACGCGAGCGATCATCCGCCATTGACTCTTTAGGATCTTGACGATGACCTCCTTTTATTACGTGATGATCTTCATCACTTTGACAGCCTCCGCGACTTTCGTGTGTCACGGGCAAGAATCGCCAGCGCAGGAAGCGACCGATGAGGTTCACCCTGCCAATCGGCTTGCGGGTGAATCGAGTCTGTACTTACTGCAACATGCTCACAATCCCGTCGATTGGTATCCCTGGGGCGAAGCGGCGTTTGAGAAGGCCAAGCGTGAAAACAAGATGGTATTCTTGTCGGTCGGTTACGCGGCGTGCCACTGGTGTCATGTAATGGAACGCGAATCGTTTGTCGATCCTGAAATCGCGGCACTGCTAAACGATCGCTTTGTTTGCATCAAAGTGGATCGGGAACAGCGTCCGGATGTCGATCAGATCTATATGTTGGCAGTCCAGATCGTCAGTCGTGGCAACGGCGGTTGGCCGATGTCGGTGTTTTTGACGCCCAAGGGAAAACCGTTTTGGGCAGGGACGTATTTCCCTGCGAGAACTGGCGATCGTGGTCAAGCGACGGGGTTCATGAGTGTCTTGAAACAAATCGACGAAGCTTGGACGACACAGCGTGATGCAGTGGAAACGCAAGCCGAAGCAGTCACGTCGCTCATCAAGGCCAATCGCAGCGGGATTGCCGAGGAGGAACTGGAGGCGGCCGCCTCGGCGCTGAATCAGAACCTTATCGACCGTGTTGCCGCTTCGTTAAAAGACCAATTTGATCCGGTCTATGGTGGCTTTGGTTTTTCAGATGCCCAGCCGAGTCGTCCGAAATTTCCCGAGCCATCGAATCTGTATTTTTTGATCGACCGAATCGAACGGGAATCGACATCCGAGGTTGAGCGTGAGGCGACACTAAAAATGTTGACGCAAACTCTGGATGGAATGATTAGCGGCGCCATGTTCGATCACATCGGTGGCGGGTTTCATCGTTACAGCGTCGATCGCCAGTGGCAGATTCCTCATTTCGAAAAGATGCTGTACGACAACGGCCAATTGGCGTCGGTTTACGCAGCCGCCTACAAAATTACGAAGCGTCAAGAATACCGCGACGTGGCAATCGCCATTTGTGATTTCGTGCTGCGTGAACTGAAGTCCAATGACGAAACGTTTTACAGTTCGCTCGATGCGGATTCCGAAGGCGAAGAGGGCAAGTTTTATCGCTGGAGCAAAAAGGAAATCGAGACACTCGAAAAATCGTTGAGTGGTTTCGGCGAGTTTGCCTCGGTCTATCAGTTTCGCGAGACGCCAAATTTTGAAGGCGAGTTCTTTGCACCCGAGCCTAAGCGTTCACTGACCGAAGTCGCAAACCAGAAAGGGCAATCGTATGAAATCCTGCGGGATTCGCTTCGGAGCGTAACAGACGAACTGCGTTCGATCCGTGAGCGACGCGAACGGCCGCTGCGAGATGAGAAAGTGTTGGCGGCATGGAACGGGTTGATGATCGCGGGGCTAGCCGATTGTGGCCGATTGCTGGATCGACCCGATTACGTCGATGCAGCTAAAACGGCAGCCGATTTCGTACTTGCAAAACTCGCTGCCGACGACGGTGTGCTGCGACGCGACTACGCCTCGGGGGCGAAAAAACTAGACGGTTATCTCGACGATTATGCGTTCTTTGTCTCGGGGCTGATTGCACTACATCGAGCAAGCGGAGACGCAAAATGGATCGATGCCGCCGAGTCGCTGACCGAGAAGCAGATCGAGTTATTCTGGGATGAAAAGGTGGGCGGATTTTTCTTTACGACCGCCGAGCAATCGCTGTTGATTGTGCGGATGAAAAATCCCAATGACGGTGCGTTGCCAGCCGGAGCCAGCGTGGCTGGCGAGAATCTGCTGTATTTGAACAAGCATTCCGACTTGTTTGCTGAGAAGAAATATCTCGGCAAGCTCGCCGTCGCAGCGGCGGCAGTGATCAAACAGAATCCCGCCGCGGCACCGAGGATGGCCGCCGTGTTAGCGGACTACATCGAGTCGGAGTGAAACAAAGTGGGATAGGCCACTCGTAACGAAACTCGCCAAGAGTTTCGGGAGTTCTTGGGCGAGCCGAAAGTCTTGGCGACTTTCGCTACGGGCGCGTTCGTCATTGACGTGACGTCCTTGCAAGCTTCACGTAATGATTGCGGAGCAATCAACGACTTTGGGCTAGAACGGGGCGTCGTCTTCGTTGGCTTCGTCGAACGCGTCGTTTGCCGAACGCGAGACCTTTTCGGTCATCGTGCCACCAGCTCCGCCGCCATCGCCAACCAAGCGGAACGACAACGCTTCGGCGTTGAGGAAGTATTTGGCTTCGCTGTGCTCGTCCTTTTGCCAGCGACGTCCGTTCAGACGGTAAGTCACTTCGATTTCGTCGCCAACTTTGATGTCATCAACGGCGTCGCAGCCATCTTTGACAAATTCAAGCGGAACGTAGTTGGTAAAGCTTCCCTTTTCTTGCTCAAGCACAACCAACCGCTTACGAAAACCTTTGTTTCCGTAGGTCTTGGTGTCTTCGATCAAATGGACAACGCCGCTGACTTTCGAGTCGCTCATACCAAACCGCTCAATTCTTATTTCTTCAAAAATTCAAAATTCGTGATACCGATTGCGCCATTATGGTGAAAGCAACCACGATCTTGCAACCGTCCGCAATCACGACAGAATATCGTGAACGACGTGTCCATGGACATCGGTCAATCGAAATTGGCGGCCTTGGTACTTGTAAGTCAAGCGTTCATGATCAATCCCCATCTGGTGCAGGATCGTGGCATGCAGATCATGAATATGCACCGGGTTTTCGGTCAAGTTGTAGCCGTATTCATCGGTTTCACCGTACGAAATTCCAGGTTTGATCCCCCCGCCCGCCATCCAAATCGAAAAGCAGCGAGGGTGATGATCACGACCAAAACTCTTTGCCGTCAATTTACCTTGGCAGTAATTCGTGCGACCAAACTCACCACCCCAAATGACTAGGGTGTCTTCGAGTAACCCGCACCGTTTCAGGTCTTTCACCAGTGCGGCGGACGCTTGATCGGTCGCCGCACATTGCCGCGGCAATCCCGACGGTAATCCGCCGTGGTGATCCCAACCTTGGTGATACAGCTGTACGAACCGCACACCGCGCTCGACCAACCGGCGTGCTTGCAAGCAATTGGCGGCGAAGGTACCGGGATTGCGTGAAT
>NZ_JBFHFD010000670.1:0-4726 GCF_041583735.1 Novipirellula sp. | reverse complement strand
GACGCAAGCTGGCAGGGTAAATCGTGGGTGTGCCTGCATTATCGACACATCCTTGCCAATCTTCTAAAGTTCAGGATGAGTGAACGCCCGTCCCGTTTGATCGCCTTGCTCTCCCTTCGAAGACTTGCTCTCCCATCGAAGACTTGCCCCTCATCAAAGACTCGCTCCTGTATGTCTGATACAACGCTACCATATGACTCGTTCTTGCTCGTTTCCTTTGGCGGTCCCGAGGGGCCTGATGACGTCATCCCATTTTTAGAGAATGTGTTGCGAGGCAAAAATGTGCCGCGTGAACGGATGATGGAAGTCGTCGAGCATTACCAACATTTCGGGGGCGTCAGCCCCATCAACGAACAAAACCGACAATTGCTTGCAGCGATCAAGACCGAATTCAAGGAGAGTGGCATTGACTTGCCGGTCTACTGGGGCAATCGCAATTGGGATCCGTATTTCGAAGACACGTTGCGACAGATGCGAGACGATGGCCGCAAACGCTCGCTCGCATTTTTTACCAGCATGTTTAGTTCCTACAGCGGTTGTCGCCAATATCGCGAAAACATCCTCGCCGCGCAGACTGCGGTCGGCGAGGGGGCACCGGCGGTCGAGAAAGTGCGAATGGGATTCAACCATCCGCTGTTCATCGAAACGTTGGCCGAGAATCTGCGTGTGGCGGCCCAATCGATCGACGCCAATCTAGCGACGACTCAGGTGTTGTTTACGGCTCATAGCATTCCGTTTTCGATGTCCGATCACTGCGATTATGAACGGCAACTCAACGAGGCGTGCCGCTTGGTTGCTGACATGGCAGGCGCCGACCAATGGAAATTAGTCTACCAAAGCCGCAGCGGTCCACCGCAACAACCGTGGCTCGAACCCGATGTGTGTGATGCGATTACGCAGCTCGATGATTCATCGCCGCTGGGGTCGCTAATCGTCATGCCGATCGGTTTTGTTAGTGATCACATGGAGGTGCTGTTTGATTTGGACGAAGAGGCCGCGGAGCTTTGCAAGTCGCGTGACATCAAGATGGCGCGAGCTGCCACGGCAGGCGTATCGCCTAAATTTGTCAGCATGATTCGCGAGCTGGTTCAGGAACGGTTGTCTGACGATCCGATGCGTCGCGCCCTCGGCGACCTCGGTCCTTGGCACGATGTCTGTCCAGCGGATTGCTGTCTCTACACACCTCAGCGCCGCCCCCAAGTCGGAACGTCATAGCCCAGGCCGCCAGAGCTGTCAAATGTGGGATTGGCTGTCAGCCTTTCGAGGCAGCCAATACCTTGACGTCGCGAAAAATCATCGAGCGATTCGCTTCGAGAAGCGAATCGTACGTTCCTTGGCGAACCACGATTCACCGATGTCCGAGATATCCGGCGACAATCGGATTCTAATAACCGAATTTGCGTCCAAACGGGATTAATTTGGGCGAAGTCGTTGCAAGACTTCTATCAGAGAATCAAACTCTAGTATGCTAGTGGGGGGATAGATTCCACTCTTGAGTTACGCTTGCATCGCTGATACCCATGACCCAACCGCACTCGGCCTTTCTTTTGGGAGATCGACTTCTTGTCGTCCAGTGTGCCGAATCACTGTTGGCTCGTGGATTCCAGATTGCCGCCATCGCATCGTCGCACCCCGATGTGTTGCAATGGTCACGCGGTCACCAGATCACCTGCGTTGATCCTCGGTCGAATTCCCACGCGCTCGCCGATGCCGCGACCGCCGCAGCGCCGTTCGATTTTCTGCTCAGCGTCACTTATCTGCAGATGATCCCCAGCGAGGTGATCGCGTTGGCGACGCGAATGGCGATCAACTTTCATGATTCGCTTCTGCCTGGTTATGCTGGATTGAATTCCACCGCGTGGGCCATCGCGGCGAACGAACCGCAGCACGGGATCACTTGGCATGTGTTGACCGACCAACCCGACGCAGGGGACATCGTGCTGCAAGTGCCGATTGAGATTGCCAGTGACGAGACCTCACTGACGCTGAATACAAAATGTTTCCAAGCGGCGAGCGATTCGTTTGATACGATGGTCGATCGGATTCTGGATCCATCGTTCTGCCCCACACCGCAAGATTTGCAACAGCGGAGCTATTTTTCACGCGACAAACGGTTTCACTGCGACGGTTGGATTGATACCTCGGCTGCGGCGATCGATTGTGCCGCCATCGTTCGTTCGTTGGACTTTGGCGACCGCTTCGAAAATCCGTTGGGCCTACCTAAAATTCGATATCGGAACCAATGGTGGATCACACGTTCGGCCGACGTGTTGGATCTCCCCTCGACATCGGAACCAGGCACGATCGTGGCAGTGGAATCCGACGCGATCGTCGTGGCAACCCGCACCGCGGATCTACGGTTTGGCAATCTCTGGCCGCTGACCACAGCACCCGCGGTTGACAATCAAACAGCGAATGCGTTTGTGGTTGGTGAGTCGCTCGATGCGTTGACAACGACTCAGCAGGACGCGATCAACCAAGCGGCACGGTCCGCAGGCAAGCAGCAGGACTTTTGGATCGAGCGACTCGCCAAAGTTCGACCTTTATTCGTGGTACCCGAGGGAGGTAAATCGAGGCGTGAATCCGAACTGGGATCCGACACGGAAACGTGTCTGCCAATTTCTGTCCCGGATGGCTGGGGCATCGACGACGTGATTGCTGCGTTCGGATTGTTTTTAAGTCGAGTCAGCGGAAATCGCAGCTTTGACCTCGCGTTTTACGATTCGTCGACAGTCGCTGCGGAATTGCTCGCTAAAGATCGACCACTCGGGATTGACATCGATCCCCAGAAAACCTTTGCGACTCATCGAGATACGGTGCGAGCAGAACGCGAATTGATTGAGCGACATGGATTTTTTTCGGCCGATCTGCCACTGCGTTTTCCCGCGATCAACAATGCCCCATGGAAAGACACGGCGAGCATTCTGATCGTCGATTCGCTCGCGGAACCCTCGGCTGTCGATTCGCCGCTTTCGCTGTGGATCACCCCCGATGCCGCGGAGGTGGAAATTCGCTACCAAGCTGCTGAACTCGACGACGTATGGCCTGAGTTGCTTTCTCGCTTGCCACTTTTTATCGCTGGATGCGAAACCAACAACTCGCTGCCTGTGCAGAGAATCTCGCTGCTAAGCAAACCCGAAGAACAACACATCTTGCTCGAGCGAAATCGCACCGATCGTGACTATGATCACTGCGAGACGATTGATCGAGCGATCGCATCGCAAACCAAACGCACGCCGCAGGCGATAGCCCTGGTTGATGGGCAGCACGAGTGGACGTATCAACAGCTTGCTGCCGAAGTCGATCGTTTGGCCACGATCTTTCAATCCCAAGGGATTGGCGAGGGAGATCTTGTCGGGATCGCCACCACGCGAAGCCTTGGCATGGTTGCGGCGATTGTCGCGGTCATGAAGACCGGTGCCGCCTATGTGCCACTGGATCTCGAGTTCCCTGCCCACCGTATCGCGCTGATGATCGACGATGCACGTTTACGCTGCATTTTGGTCGATCCCCTCAGCCGTACTCGCGTGCCAAACAGCGAAGTCGAAACGATTGACATTGGCAATGTCGGATCTTCACCTACCGAGACACAAAAATCGGAAACGCGAGATTCCGCAAGTAAACCGTCCAGTCTCGCCTACGTTATCTACACCTCGGGTTCCACCGGCAAACCCAAGGGAGTGATGGTCACGCATCAAAACGTGATCAACTTCTTTGCCGGGATGGATGATCTGATTCCGCATGATCCTCCGGGCACTTGGCTTGCCGTCACCAGTTTGTCGTTTGATATCTCGGTGTTGGAACTGTTGTGGACCTTGGCACGCGGTTTCAAAGTCGTGCTTCATGATACACCATCGCGAATCGCGTCGACGGCGAAACTGCGTCACGCAGCGAAACCGATCGACTTTGGTTTGTTCTATTTTTCCAGCAGTGCGAATCAGAGCGAATCGCCGTATCAGTTGCTGATCGATGGAGCCCGGTTTGCAGACGAGCATGGTTTTTCATCGGTCTGGACTCCCGAGCGTCATTTCCACGATTTTGGCGGATTGTACCCGAATCCATCGGTGACCAGCGCCGCCGTCGCCGCGATCACCCACCGCATCGCAATCCGCTCGGGTAGCGTCGTGTTGCCACTGCATCATCCGGCTCGCGTCACCGAAGAATGGTCCGTGGTCGACCAGATTTCGGGCGGCCGCGTCGGCATCTCGTTCGCCTCGGGTTGGCAACCGAACGATTTTATTTTTGCTCCGGAAAACTATGCCAACGCCAAAACGGTGATGTTAGATAACATCGATCTCGTGCGTCGGCTTTGGCGTGGCGAGACCGTGGGATTTGCCGGGCATGACGGCAAAGAGGTTGCCATCCAAACGTATCCACGTCCGCTGCAAAAAGAGTTGCCGGTTTGGGTCACGACGGCCGGCAACGAAGACACGTTTCGGATGGCAGGTTCAATCGGTGCCAACATCTTGACGCATCTGCTGGGACAAACGATCGAAGAATTGACCGCTCGAATCGACGCGTATCGCGACGCGCGGGCGAAAGCCAGCCACGCGGGGCCCGGTGAAGTCACCGTGATGGTGCACACGTTTGTCGGCGATTCGAATGACGAAGTTCGTGAACTTGTTCGTAAACCGCTGACCGAATACCTGCGAACATCGGCAAGTTTACTAAAAGGATTCTCACACACCTGGGCTGCGTTCAAAAAGCGGACCGATGGAACGACGGT
>NZ_JBFHFD010000669.1:0-4739 GCF_041583735.1 Novipirellula sp. | reverse complement strand
GTCGCCATGACTGCCAATGCGATGAAGGGAGATCGCGAACGGTTTCTCGCCGCCGGCATGGACGACTACATCGCCAAGCCCTTCGATCCTATGGAATTGCAACGCGTGCTCGCTCAATCTCCCCACGGAGCGATACAGGCGTTGCCGGTCGAGGAGTCTACGTTGACGCCGAAAGCTCAGTCAAAGTGTGAAGCGACCAGGACCAATGGCCAGCCCCAGCTGAACTGGGACATGACGCTTGAACAAACCTGTGGCAATGAAGAAATGGCTTGCGAGTTAGCGAAGGTCTACTTGGATGAATCGCAGCAGTTGCTTGGCAAGATTCAAGCAGCATTTGAATCGGGTGATGCGGTAGGACTCTCGCGAGCCGCTCATACGTTAAAAGGAGCGTCGGGATATTTTGGCGCCGTTGATGTGGTCAAAGCTGCGGAAACACTCGAACACCAAGGCAAAGAGGGTGACCTCGGTTCGGTCAAGTCGATCATGGATGAATTGGTTGCGGCGTCCGAGCATTTGGCGAAAGAGTTAAACGAAAAGACCGCCGGCTAGCGGGCAATGCCATCGTTGTGTCACTTTCCCACGGTTTTTTTCGGAACGATTCGCAAAGCTGAAAAATCAGGTCCGAACCTTAGCGGATTTGGGGGTGGGCAGTGTCCACATCAGCAGCGTCATTCCGAGGACGGCACTGATCGCCGATCCCACCATGATGCCTGTTTTCGCGGTATCGAGCCCCTCTTCGCCAAACGCCAATCCGTCAATGAACAAGGCCATCGTAAAACCGATGCCGGTAAGAAAGCTGCTTGCAATCAGGATACGCCAACTCACACCGGAGGGCAGTCTTGCCCAGCCAATTTGCACCGCCAGCACGCAGAACAACAGCACGCCAAGCGGTTTACCCACGACCAACCCGAGCATTACCGCGATCGCAACAGGATCCTCGATGTTGGACAATTGCATTGCAACGCCCGCATTGGCCATCGCAAAAATTGGGATGATGAAATAACTGCTCCACGGATGCAGTATCGTTTCAAGATACTCAAGCGGAGAGACGGTTTCACGAGTCAATCGCTGTACCTCGCGTACCTTTTGGGCTCGCTGATTTACCGTCTGCCAAACTTCGCCACGGAACGCCTCTCCGGTCTTCATCAAGTATTGATGAAAGTGATCAGGAACAATCGTCGCCTTGGCTGGCGTCATCAAGCCGAGAATCACCCCAGTCAAGGTGGCATGGACTCCCGATTCGTGAAACGCAAGCCAAGCGAGTAGTCCTGCGATGATGTAGGGCGGAAAACGGCGAACACCGAGTCGCGAGAATAGGTGGACGATACCGACCCCGATTGCCGCCAGCATCAGGAAGCGGCCGTCCAGTTGGTGTGTGTATCCGATGGCGATCACGATGATCGCGCCGATGTCATCGACGATCGCGAGCGACAGCAGTAGCACGCGTAGATTATTAGGGACTCGCGAACCAAGTAACGCCAGAAAACCGACAACAAACGCGATGTCGGTCGCCATGGGAATGCCCCAACCGCGTGCTGCGGGTTGGTCATACTGAAGCGCAAGATAAATCCCGGCGGGCACGACCATACCGCCAATTGCGGCTGCGATCGGAAGGGTGGCGCGACGCAGGTCCGACAGTGCGCCATGCACCAATTCACGCTTGACCTCTAATCCGATCACAAAGAAAAAGATCGCCATCAACCCGTCGTTGATGATGTGCCGCAGCGAGTGTTGGAAATGCAACGATCCAAAAGAAACGCCCAGCTCGGTTTTCCAGAAACGGAGATAGGAATCAGCCCAGACGGAATTGGCCATGATGATGGCGAACGCTGTGCAAAGCATCAACAGCACGCCGCTGGCTGCTTCGATATGCAGAAAGCGAGCAACCGGGCGTACAAATCGATCGATCGGTTGTTCAGGTAGTGGAACCGTCACATTGGGGTGGACTGGTTGTATGGCGTGATAACGAGGTTTGCTGGTCGTCGATGAAGACATTCATTCTCTGTGAATTGTAACACAATTGAAACTCCGTTTCCTCGCAATACGATCATTCGCCCTTTGCGAACGCAAGGTTACGTTGCCATCGCTTCGCGTTCGGGTTGATACAAGATGTCTGCGATCTGCAGCTCGATATTTCCGCTGGGGACCTTCCAGTGGACACTATCCCCAATCCGACAACCTAGAATTGCGGTTCCAATCGGCGCCAGCACCGACAATTTTCCCGTCGCAATATGGGCTTCCTCGGGATACACCAAGGTGTAGGTTCCCAGTTCGTCGGTGCGGCGGTCATACAGTTGAAAGATCGAATCCATCGTCACGACATCAGCTGGAATGTTTCGCGAATCGACAATCTCGGCCACGTTCAATTCGCCACGTAACTCTCGCAGGATTTTTGGGTCGTGGATCGCCTGAGTAAAATGACTCGACAACAATTCATCAAGTCGTTGATAGTCACTTTGAGTGATGACAATTGTTTTGTGGCTCACGAAGGAGGCTCCGAATCGAGAGGAGGCGTCTCAAATTTAGAATCCGAATTTGAAACAGCGGTTTAATTTTGAGAGGCAGACAATGGGACGAAGGGCAATGGGACGAAGGGCAATGGGATGAAGGGAGTGTGTTTTTGGGCAGGAACACGATTTCGAGAGGCAGGTCCTCTCGCCGCTGGACGCCGATTTCGTCCTGCATTGCAACCGCCGCGCCAAAGAGTCCAAGATCGGGCCATTGGCCTGTCCAACCGAGAAACAATGGTGTTTGGATCCAAACATCCGCCATCGTTGACCGGAAATCTGGCGAAAATTCCGCCATGCAGCCCAATATTTAGTCAGGACGTTTAACGACGGGGCGCGCAACACCGCCGCGAAAACATTGCAGCATGCTGAGTCCTATCACGCTGAATTGACAGGTTGACGTTACTGGCGGCAAACAGGGACACATGATGGTAGGCAGCATCGCGAGGACGTCTTAGCGGTTCGGGTAGGTCGGCAAAGTCGATGGTGCTGGACGCCTTTTCTATTTGATCCGTCAAATGGATCATGAGACAAACCACGAGCGTAAAGCAATCGCGGCGGCGAACAACAGACACAGAATGATTTGTTCGCGGAGCGGGTGAAGGTCCGACAAATTTTCGTCCGAGACGTCTCGGACCGACGCGTCTGGTGCCGGTGCGGCGGGCATTGATTCGATAGTTGCCGTGCGACGCGAGGCCGCGATGTCAAAGTCGACATCCTGATCGACATCAAGATCATCGAGTGGATACTCGGGGTTGCGCATTAACATGGCGGGGCTCTCGTGCGAGAAAAGAATGAATCGTGTTACTCCCGTGGCGTCTGGTTCGTTCTAATGCAATCAAGATGCCGTGTCGCATTTTGGCGGTTTTTGCCCGGATATGTCGTCCAAACGCCATTTTCGAGCCGAGTGGGCGTCACCTTAACGAGACAGCGTCCACCGCTGTTGACGGGGCTGATGAAGGCCGGTTGACGGACAAGGGGACGCATACCCGTGTCCAATTTTTGTCCAAGCTGTTCATTCAGCAATCAAGCCGGCGGGTTTCCAAAACAGCACCAAAACTTCGGGATTCGCCTTTTTCTGGGGAAATACGAGCTATTTAGGCAGCGGTAAAGCTGACGGATGCCGGTCCGCTGGCTGCGGCACGCCACCTGCTTTGCTATCGGTGACTCGAGAGATGCACCATGCCGATACGCCAAATTTGATGAGAGAATCATGTCTGCTGCTGATTTGTTCGACCGTTCGTCGTCCAGCTGGTTCCCGTTTTTACATTCACGCAACGCACCGCATGTGCGTCATCGCGGTCACTTTGCGTCAGTAGCGCCGACGAAATGGGCACTTCTTTTATGTAGCACCATTGCGCTGGCTAGCAGCAGCTATCTGGCTTGGGTTTCGTTGACGTCGGGCAGCGTGGCGGGATGTAGCGGTGATCTATTCAATTGTGACCATGTCCTACACAGCCGCTGGGCCACGGTGATGTCGGTACCGGTCAGCATTCCTGCGATTCTGACCCATGCTTCGATCCTGGGTCTGTTGTTGATACGGCCCATGCCGCTTCGATGGGAACGGTACCGTTGGCCAATGATCAGTTTTGCCGCGATCACGGCGGGATTAGCGGCGCTCTGGTTTGTCGGTTTACAAGTCTTTCTGCTCGAGCATCTTTGCCCCTACTGTTTGGTCGCCCATACCGCGGGATTGATCGCAGCGGCGGTAGTGCTGTGGCGACGACCGCTTCGCAAGTCGACGTTGATGAAAGTTGGTGGAGCGGCGGTGACGTCGGTGGCATTGTTGATTGCACTGCAAGTCAGTACTCCGGCGCCCGATACGTTTGAGGTGATCGAATACTCAAGTCCGCCAGCGGCAATCCCCGCTGACTCGTCGCGTCCAGCTGATTCGTCAACGACCCCCAATGATGATTCGATGCTGTTTGAAGCTCCCCTCTCGTCGAACCGATTGGTGCCGCCCATGCCTCAAACGCCTACGCCCCAAACGCCCACGCCGAGCGCGAATATGACGGGATTTTCACTAGCGATGGGATTGTTCAACCCCAGCATGTTGATGGTTGGACAAGTCGACCAGACAGCTGCTGCCAGCGCGACGCCGTCGCAGCCCGAGCGACGTACCGCCAGCATCCTAGGGGGGCTGAAACTTGATACCCGCCAGTGGCCACTGATCGGCAAGCCGGATGCGGAATTGGTATTTGTCGAGCTGTTTGATTACACCTGTCCTCATTG
>NZ_JBFHFD010000668.1:0-4760 GCF_041583735.1 Novipirellula sp. | reverse complement strand
CACTCCTCACTCCTCACTCCTCACTCCTCACTCCTCACTCCTCACTCCTCACTCCTCACTCCTCACTCCTCACTCCTCACTCCTCACTCCTCACTCCTCACTCGTGAACCGCCCCTCCATGCGCCAGTTGTTGGCGGGATTTGCACAGGAGCAAACGGAAAACCCGGAGTTAACGGAGTTTCAGCCAGCAGGTTCTCCGTTGACTTTGTTCTCTCCTGTTCCCCGTCACGCGAATGCGTTGTCGGACGCAACAATCCATCGACTGCACCGCGTCGTCGAACACAACATGCAGACCGCGCCGGTTCAATGCCAGTACGACGCCAATCACGCTGTTCCTCGCTCCGTGTCCAATGTTTTATTCTGTTGCAATAGTCGGCGTTGTGATCGGCGATGGTGACTTGGGTAACCAACACAGCCCCATCACAATACCAAGAATGAGCCCGCAAATGGCGAAAAACAACGGAGCAGGTGGCCCCCAGCCGCCCAAGACAAGCCAGAGACCGACACATGCGCATGCTCCCACAGTCAAGCCGATCGCAACGTAAAGAACGAAGTGAAGAAATATGTCCACGTTGGTTCCACGTGTCATCACGTAGAGAACGCCGACGGACGATGTGACGAGCCACTGCCCGAGAAGCAGTTCGATCGCTACCCAATCCCATCGAAACAAAACGACAATGGCTGAGCTGTCAGGTTGGACGCTCGGAAGACTGTCGAACATATCCGTGAAGTGGCCATATTCAGGAACAGGCGGAGACTGCCAGATCGGGGCATTCGGCAGTTGGCTAATGAATGTCCCAGCGTCGAAAGTTCTCAGCTGAGCCTCCCATTGCCCCCGAATCGACATGACGGCCAGTAGACCGATCGATGCAATAATGAAAATGCCGCGAACAACGGACGTTGCAATGCGATCATTGCGACTTGCGGTTGATGTCAAGTATTGAGTCTCCATTCAAGTACGACCGAAAAAGCACCGGTCGCGCAACCATGATGTTTGTAAGCGACCGAACGTTACCGATCACCCGGTCGGCGGGGTGGATATTCCATTGTCGAAACGGCCGGCTCGCCGTTGTATTGTGTCTTGCAAGCCCATTTTGATAGGACACACTCCCATTCAACAGCAACCATTCCGCCGAACAGGGCAATCATTGCTCCCGTGAGAAATAGAGCGGTACCGGAATATTGATTGATGAAGTCCTCTAGTTGTTGTTCAGTCGTAAAACTAGATCCGGCAACAACCCAACATATGTGGAATGATCCCGACACAAAAAACGCAATTATCATCGGACGATAAGGTTGAAGGAACAAGCGACGAGTGATCTTCCAGACAAAGGTTAATAAATAGAGGCAACGTGGCAAGACCGTCCTGAATTAAGAATTGCTTGGCTGTGAAAGCGTTTGGGTTATAGCCTCACCAGAGCCCATTCTTGTCATCAGACTTGTCATCAGACTTGTCATCAGACTTGTCATCAGACTTGTCATCAGAATTCCCGTGCCTGCTAATATGCCGCCGACAATGAAAACCCATCCCTGTCGAAAGAGCACAGTGCCCTTATGCAGTGGTAGGAAACTTTCCGGAATTGATGACCGTTTATATGGATCCATACCCGACAACTCATGAGTCGGCGAACGTCCAGCGTCACCGGCCAAGGAGAGAAAAGTTTACTATTTGAAAAACGGCCGCAAACACCGTTCCGTATGAATGCTATGGTTGCCCGCAATGTTGGGCCGGCTCACCAAAAACCAGTGCGTTGAGTGATGGAGTTTGAATTTGGATCGACATAGTATGTTGCGCCACCCCCGTCAGGCTCGCTGGGACTGTAGTATACCAGCGATCCTGCGGGACAGTCCCATCCAATGTGACCGAAGCGCAATTCGAACATCTTGCAATCGACAACCTGGCCTTCGTCGATGAAGCCACCACGTTCGACCGCAGAGTATTGGCCGTACTCCTGCCACAGTTCGTCGAGATAAGACCTAAAGTCACGTTCAGGGAGTTCGTACCGTGCGAAGTAGCCATTCGCGTGTTTGTGCATGAAGATGTCGGTCGCTTTCTCCGGCAAGTATCTACGCGACCGAAAATCAGGAACGTCGTCATAGGAATCGTAGTGAAAGTCTCCAAACCTGACGGTGTCGACCGCCATCATGATACCCGTGCAAGATGGAATGAACGCGATCAATCCGAATGCTGAGCCGAAAACGAAAGCTTTCGCCCTAGTCAATTTTGGAGGATACGGAAAAGCCGTATAGGCAAGCACCACAAACAGCATTACACCGCATGTGATCTGAAACGGTAGAATCACAGGCCAAAGCATGTACTTTCCAATGCCGAACGATCAGTCCGATAACGGCAACGATCACCCAGAAGCCGCAATTTTAGTTGGTGTTCACGAAACGATCGCGGCGGCGTTTTTTGTGCATCGTATTGTTCCTCGATGTTTTGCCGCTGGCCGCCCGGATGTTTTGCCGCTGGCCGCCCGTTGATTGTAGCGAGTTGATTGACGTGATCCAAATCCTCTTTCTGCGCACTGCCTGCCCACTGTACACCCATCTTCACAACACAAAAAACTGGCATCGAATGAAACCACAGATAGACGCCGATGAACACAGATTACCTCCTGGCGCATCTGCGTGAATTAGGTTTTATCTGTGGTTCCCACTTCTCAAATTCCCCGTCTTGCAATCCGACACTTGTCACGTTTGCAGCACAAAAAAACATCCTCGGCCTTTATCCGCCAGACCACGCTGGACCGCCAGGTCCAATTCATCGAATACTCATTTCCTGTCTGGGAACGGGAGCAATGTGCGGGCGTCGGGAGTAATCGATACGGCGTAAGCGGGACTGTGACCACAGAAAGGCACGTTGTCGTCGTCAGCGAGTTCTTTGCGTAGGAGCATGCGTAGCTTCTTCGCCTCCGCAACGTTTAGCCGTCGAGTTGCAATCAAGTCCGTCTTGCGACCGTTCCATTCAATCGACATGGTTTGCTCGCCAGCAATTGCGCCTCGCGGATCCAGCCGATGGATGACCACGCGGTCCGGCAGTCCGCCTGCGTGAGCAGCGACGGCGAACGCAGCAAGCAAAGTTGCAATTAGAATTCGCATTAGTTCAGTCGGGGAACGAATTGCCATCACCGGGCACGGAGTGCGATGCTTCCATTTGTGACACCTTGCAAGCTGTGCTCCGTGTGAATGGCTTGGTTATCCGCAAGCTTCGTACTATGAGTTGAGCTAGATGCGATACCACTCGAATGCGTCATAGAGACACCAAAACGCGAATGCAACGCTTGGCCAAGCGAACCACAGTAGCATTTTGCGCCAATAATTACAGTGCCCATTGTAGTCCTGCACAATGTTGTCGCCCAGCGTCAACGCGATCACGTTGCTGGCGTCATCTAGTATCATCTTCGCTGGCTGTCCAGCGGGTGCAGGATACAAACGCTCCGCAATTTTTGGGTCGTTTGTTCGCAACCGTAGTTTGTCGCCATTCCATTTTACGATCGCGTAGACGGTTGATCCCCTTCGTCCTGTGCGGCTAACCTTACCAGTCATTACACAGTCGATAAACGAACAGTCGGCGAGTGGTGTCGGATGGTCGGTGAAGAACCAGGCCGCACACGTAGCAAACAGAACAAAGCCTAAGGTGTTGCCGGCGATATGCTTTTGACGACGGGTCAACGTTCGGTCCAAGAGATGAACTTCAGTCGGATAACGAAGTGATTATCGCTGGTTGTGGTGGCGATAACTGGGGCCTGGGGGTGCTATCGCCGTTTGGACCTTCGGCTCCCTCGGTGACACATGGAGTGTTATCGCCGGTGCGAGGGAGTGTTATCGCCGGTTGGCGACCGCTGAGTATGAGGGGACTTGATTCTTGGGTCAAGCAAAATTGCAACCAATTTTTCCATCCGAGGCATTGACCTGTGATGCAGTCATGCAAAAAACCAGCAAAGATAGTGCTGCGGCGATGCAGGACGGTTCACAAGCACGTCAGTTCACATATTTTTCTTACGGTAGCGAGCTGGGGGAGGACCTGCGAACATCCGTCGCGGTGGGTTGTTTCTTGTCATGCAGTTGATCGACGCCGAGAGTGAGGGTGGGAGGAGCTTGAAGTTGGAAGAATTGAAAAAGTTAAATTGACAATTGCAAATTTTGAAATGGTTGGGCGTGGCGACTCGGCGGGAAAGGACAACTCCGAAAGTTTTTGAACAGGAGGTAAGGGAGACAACAGAGAAGAGGTGATTTGCAACTCCGTTTCCTCTGTTTGCTCCTGTTCAAAACAGACCGCGCAACTAGACCGCGCAATCGTCGCTCTTGTTGGCGATGGAGAGCTGGTGGCTCGGGCGAGGTTAGATTTAAGAAACCAGCACGGCGGGATCTTTCGCAAGATCCACTACGGGAAGTTGAGGCTAGACAGAGCAGACGCGGAATTGATGCGAGGTACGAGTGAGCTGGTGACAGGCCCTCACCCGGACAAGGCCTTGAGGGCCCGTCCGACCTCTCCCGTGCTGCGCTCGGGAGAGGTGGCAGATGGAGAATGCGTGACTTGTAACTCGGTCGCCTCGGCCTGTTCTTGTTCAAATTGCCCGAGCGATCGGCGTTCTTATTTGGCGACGGAGAATTGGTTGCTCGGACGAGATTAGGATTATGAGTATGATTAAGATTAAGAATTTAGTGACGCGGGATCTTTAGCAAGATTCACCACGGGAGTTGTGAGGAAATTCTTGGCGAGCTCTGCTGCGGAGCGGGGTTAGCGGGGGAGTTTG
>NZ_JBFHFD010000667.1:0-4764 GCF_041583735.1 Novipirellula sp. | reverse complement strand
TGGGGACTTGCTTCGGCAACACGGATCGCAAAAGATGTTGACGGAAGACGTGAGTTTTTGAACACTGCTTTATCAGTGCTTCGACGACACTCGAAGTCAATTTTTATCGTCACCAAATCACCATTTGATCTTGTCCAAGGCTAAATGCCGTCTACCCTTTAGAGGGGCTTTTGGTGCCGATAAACGCAGAACGATCACTCAGTTTTGGTTTTTCGCAAAACCGTAAATATATCCTTTGCGGTGTTTTTGCTTGCCTTAGGTGGTATTCAAGGATAAAATCTCGGCATCTAACACGGATTGGACAGGTTCAAAGGATCTTATCATGACCTCTAACAGCAGTCTTCGCTTCACGCACCCGTGCCCCCGATGTGGCCGACGTGTCGAAGTTCGAGCATCGCTATTAGGATGCACTGTCGCATGCCAACATTGCCACGCTGAATTCGTCGCGAGTGCGCGGGATGAAAGCCCCCCGCAGTCATTCGATCGCAGTTTGGATTTGCTTCAACGCGTCGAGAGTGCACTTCGCCGCGCAGAGCAACAGCCATCGGGGAGCATTCCTCAGCCGAACACCGTTTCCGAAACGGTCTAAGTCTCCGGAAACGGTCAATGGATGCGGCCGTCTTCGCTTAAGCGAGGAGCTGTTCTAAATGCTCGATCGAGGTGGCATCGGTGCTGGGGTGAGCGGCGGTCAATGGCAACGTGACTGTGCCGTCGCCCCGAATTGTTACCCCTTCTCGGTCAATCCCGAGGGTCGCAGCAGGCAGAAACAGTTCGGCGAATTGCGGACCGAGATCGATCCCCCCAATTTGCAGAGTCGCAGCTTTCGCTCCCTCCGAGGGACTGCCCAATCGAATGTGAATTTCTGCGTGGGGATCTTGCCTCACCGAATCGATCGGAGCGTTTGTTTGCCATGCCGTCACCGCACGGTTGGTCGCGGCAGGATCCCATTGCAAAACAATGGCACGCGTGGTTTTGTTGAGATACCACAGCATCTTGCTGAGCATTTCTGCTGTCGCCATGGCTTCGCTTTCCACCAACGCATTGCGTCCCAGGATGACGGCCAAGTAGTTCGCCGATCTGATGGATTTAGCAATCGGTTGGTCGCTCTCGTTGCCATTCGCATTGCTGCGGAGTGCTTGAAACAATTCCGCCAGGGGTTCCGCCGCAAGTGATTGGCTGTGGATCCATTGTTTTGTTTCGGCAGCGATTCGTTCTCGCCAGCGTGGTGTTTCGTTTTCGACATCACCGATCGTCCAAACCACATCGGCATGCATTCGCACGTCGCCCAGGGTAGCGGACAGCGTTCCTTCGCGGCTAACTGCGGCTCGCCATGCTGCGGTAGAGACCGTATCGTCGATCGCAACTCGGATGCGATTATCGCTTTGCAGTCGATTCAGTCGACGAGCGGTATCCAGGTCGGTTCCCGCTGTCGCGACGTGGATAATGCCTTTGCCCGCAAACATTTCTTTCGCTTTTTTGATTGCGAGTGCCGTTGCGACCGCAGTCTCTGCAATGCGAGCGGACTGCGAGTTGGGCAAAGTATGAGCGTAAGCCGTGATCGCTTTGCCGCACTGCACCTTTGCCATCCAGTTGCCTTGAGATGGCTGTTCTAATGCAATGTCATCGCAATAGAGTGGACAGAACGGACAAACATGCAGGGTGGGCGGCATCACCGTTGGCTCAATTCTTTGACCGTTTCGACGAGTGCAATCACGTTTTCAACGGGCGTTTCTTTCAACACGCCATGACCGAGGTTAAAGATGTGTCCGGGGCGACCGTCAACCGACTGCAGCAATTGGTCCACCGTTTCGCGAATTACATCAGGATCGGCAAGCAAAACCGAAGGGTCCATGTTGCCTTGCACTGCACAATCGTGCCCGATCCGTTGCCAAGCAACATCGAGTGAAATACGCCAATCGACACCAACAACGGTACGTCGATCACCGCGGAGCAAGGGCAGCAGTTCGGGGTTTCCGGTCGCAAAATTGATCACGGGCACCGACGGATCGATCCCGGCAATGATTTGTTTCATCCAAGGTAACACAAACTTGCTGTAGTCCATGGGTGACAAGCAACCAGCCCAGCTGTCAAACAACTGCACGCACTGAGCTCCGGCGGCAATTTGATGATTCAAATAAACCGTGATCGATTCGGACAACTTGTTCATCAAGTCGGCCCAAGCACCG
This sequence comes from Novipirellula sp., assembly GCF_041583735.1. NCBI lineage: Bacteria > Pseudomonadati > Planctomycetota > Planctomycetia > Pirellulales > Pirellulaceae > Novipirellula > Novipirellula sp. Next base: position 2,578 of record NZ_JBFHFD010000667.1, on the reverse strand, counting down.
GCGTCGCTATGCATCAGTTTCTTGGTGTTTGTGTATTGCCGGCTTCCGCCACCTTCGATCGCGTAACTGGCCAAGGTAAACGGCGACCCGGCGAACCCGATCAAGGGAATCGACTCAGGCAAATCGGCTCGAGTTTGGCGAACCGTTTCATAGACGAAGTCGAGTTTTTCGGGTTGATCGAGGGCTTTGACGCGGGAAAGATCGTCGCCACTTCGTACGGGATTGTGGATGACTGGGCCGTCACCGGCGACGAATTCCAGGTCGAATCCCATAGGGACCAACAGCGGCAGCAAATCCGAGAAAATGATTGCGGCATCGACCCCAAGTCGATCGACCGCGGTGCACATCACTTCGCTGCACAGTTTTGGATTGGCGCAGAGTTCCAAGAAGGATTGTTTCGCCCGGACTTCGCGGTATTCAGCCATGTAACGGCCTGCTTGCCGCATTAACCAAACCGGGGTGCGCTCCGTTGCCTCGCCGCGACAAGCCTTCATAAACAAACTGTCATCGGACGGGTGAGGAGGCATATTGTCGCTCTGCGGCTTGGATTCTTCGGACCAACGGATAGGTTTCACGCGTCGTTTGGCCTTCGTCAGTTCACTCGATTGACGAGCGGCTTCGGTAACCAGGTGCCCCATTTTGGGATGGGAGGGTTCAAAGTCGACGTGCAGTTCGCACTCACGCAGCATTTCGCTCGTCGTCGGCCCAATCGATGCGATCACGGTAGAATGCAAACCGCGACGCAGATCGTCAACCACGTTTAATTCTTCGGCCATTCGCAGCATGTTGACGACTTGATGGGCACTGGTCACTAGCAGCATATCTCGCTTGCCATTGGCCAATGCCCGCACGTTCTCTTCCAAGGAGTCGGTGGATTCGGGAAACTCCCAGCCGTAGACACGTACAGTTTCAACCGTGGCTCCGCGAGCTTCCAGGCCTGCGACAAGCGAAGCGTTGCTGACACCGTACTCTTGGACCCCGACGACTTGGTTGGCGATGGAAACGTTGGCGTCGATCGTCTGCAATAATTCTCGCCATGTGTTGGGTTCCGGCACTCGGTAGGTCGCGGTCAAGCCGAGTTCCCGCATGGCGGCAGCCGGTTTGGGACCACGGCAAATCGTCGTGATATCGGATAACGCATCAAGGAATCGTTGTTGATCGACGTGCCGCTCGATTGCTTTTAGCAAAAAACGAAAACCGACTCCGGTCATGAGCACGACCACGTTGACTTCGCCAGTTATGACGCGGTAAGCAAAATCGATGGCCGCCCGATTGGGGTCGATTGGCACCTCACGCATCGACGGGCTGACGTGGGCGATGCCTCCATGGCGTGTGATCATCCGAGCCATATCGTCCGCTCGACGACTCTCCAAGGCAGCGATATTGAGTCCTTCAAAATGGGCAGGGGCCTTGTTCATAGAAGTCGATTCGTAACGTGTTGCGAGGAAGGGGGGGAGATGGAAGCAGTCGGGGCGGATCGAGTTGCTAAAACGAGCGGTCATTGTAGAGAATTTGTGCTCGGTTACGATGTGCGTAGATCGGTTCAAAACTAAGTTTCCCTAGTTTGGTCCAGTTTGGGCTGTTGGGACGCGGATCGGTCCTCCATTTCAACTCCTTTTTATAGACAGAAGTCCCAGCGTGTCTCGAAGTCCCATTCGCCGTCCTCCAGCCAGTCTCGACCTATCGAAGGTGTTACGGCTGGTGGATTCGCTTCCCGAGGTCCTATCCAGCGATTCGATGTTTGGCAATGCAAAGCCGCTTGAGATCGAAGTTGGGTCGGGTAAAGGCCTGTTCATGTCCAATGCGTCGGCGGAGAATCCTCGGCACAACTTTCTAGGCGTCGAAATCAACGCCAAGTGTGCGGAGCACGCGGCGGGACGTTTGGCGAGAGCCGAAGTCACCAATGCGATCATGATCAGCGGCGATGCCGAACCGCTGTTTAACGAACGGGTGCCTGCAGAGAGTTTAGAGGCGGTGCATGTTTATTTTCCCGATCCATGGTGGAAGAAGAAGCAGCGGAAACGCCGAGTACTGAACGAGCGGAGCATCTTAAATTTTTCCAAAGCGTTGCGGGCTGGCGGGCGATTGCATGTATGGACCGACGTGCTGGACTATTTCGAGGAAACGGTCGAGATCATCGCGGAAATCGCACCTGAATTGGGGGTGCCCATTCCGGAGGAAGAGATTGAAGCTCAGCATGATCTCGATTACCGCACCCACTTCGAGCGACGAAGCCGCCGCCATCGCATCCCCGTGTACCGAGTCCGCTACGAAAAACGCGGATAAAAAAGTGTTGCAAACTCTCAATAGGTGCCAGCCACCTATCCAAGTGGTATCCAATAGGTGCCAGCCACCTAAATTTGACATTTTCATGCAGCGCGGTCGATGAAGTTTGGTGCCAGCCACTATCTTTGCGAGGCGCCTATCCAGTTGGTGGCAGGTATCCAGTTGGTGCCAGGCACCCAAATTTGACTTGCTGTGGATTTCGGCTCTAATACCAACAGCCGAATCATCCCTCAAACACGCGGAGGTGTCTGATGCCGCGACCACCACGAGCTGAGCAATTCAGCCCCGACGA
>NZ_JBFHFD010000666.1:0-4771 GCF_041583735.1 Novipirellula sp. | reverse complement strand
CCCACTCCCCACTCCCAGCTCCCAGCTCACCACTCCGTGTCTCCGTGTCTCCGTGTCTAGCCTCCCACCCGCTCGTCAACCAGACCTTGCCAGTCCGCAACGTGCACGGCATCGTTCTGGCGTCTATAAACCAATCGTCGTGATGCTCAAGTCTTTGACATCCGACCAATCGCCTAAAGTTACCGTAATCGTAGTAGACGCTCCGTTGCGTACGATGCCAAGTTTAACAGCTTGGCCCGGCCGCAACCCACTTGCCCGCGATTGGAAGTCGGACGCATCGCGAAACGTCGATCCATTGATTGTCGTGACGAAATCACCCGCCATTAGTCCAGCGGCGTCCGCAGGTCCCGTTGGGGCGACTTGCGTCAATTTTAGCGCGTACGGTACGCCCATCGCTGCGATGTCGGCCGGCGACGCAGCGTCCCAGCCAATACCGGCCCACCCAACGCTTTCGGGCGAAAGAGCCCGCGACGATGCGCGGAAATGGTTGATATCGAACAAATAATTCCGAAACAGAAATCCGGCTATGAGCGACGCGAGCACGGCGACGACGATAGAGAGGCGGACGCGTCCCGTGTGGTTTGTGGCAGATTTGGTTGCCATCAGATCGCACATTTAGATAACGAAAAGTGAAACCACATAAATGCCAGAACGTTGCGGATCACGTGTCGCCGCAAACGACACACCACTTCGGCATACTCAACTCGGCGACTCAAGTGCACCCGATGGTTCGTCACGATCACGGGATCCTTCGGTCGCGCGATGGCTGCGAATCTCGTTCAGCAATTTCGTGATCTTGTCGTGGTTTCGATGGTGAGTCGAAATGACGATACAGAGGTTCTGCGGGTAGGAGGTATAGGTTGATTTGCCTCCCCCTTCTTCCCAATCCGATGGAGAAGTCATCGCACGAACAAGTTGCATCATTAACTTGGGATAAAATTTGCCGTCCGTTGTGAAGACTGGAAGATCGTAGAACCTGTAAACAGCTGGGTAAATCTGATTCGCATCGGCCATGCGACCGTCTTCAGCCACAGCAACGGAATTGCTGGCTGCGAACGAACACACGATTGCGAAACCCAGCAGTGTTGATAGTCGAGTGAAACGCCACATCGGGAAATCCTTAGGTAGAGAGGAAACATAACCTTGAAGCTATCGATAAAGGTCCGTTCGTGAAATCGCAATTGCTCATACGACGATCGGTAGACATCACGGGGGGACGGACGAAAGATTCTCCACTTCAAAACAGCACGCAAGCCGCCCTCCGTCTCATACACTTGTTGCACGCCGGCCCCAATGATATCGAGAGGATCAATCCCAAATAACATCAGGTGTCGCCGAGAAAATCTGCGTTGACCACACTTGACGAGGGCGTTTCTCAAAACGCCCATCACGATAGATACGCAACCGCTCCACCCCGAGATCAGTCTTATGATGGTTGCAGCCAAGCAGCGTGAGTACACGCAATGAAATTGCGTCCCTGTCAAAATCGAAGCGGGTTCTGCCGAGCTTGGGTAGTATCGGATTCAATTCTGAGAAATTCACCTCGAACCGGTCTGAAAGCGATGGATATGAAAGGGGAAACTTCACGACGTCCCCTCCCTTCCCAAGAACAAAGTGCGAGTAACTTCCTTTTGCAGTCACGTCCAAGATTAGGCTTGCCAAACACTTCGCGCAAGCATGGCAAAGAAATTCCCATCTTTCTCGCAGGACTTCTTGTAGGCCCGCGCCATCTGATCGCAGTTCGACGAACTCGTACCGTTTTTCCTCTCGACCAGTATTCCAGGCAACAACAAGCGATGAACTCCAAACCAAGCTGCAGTGCTCCAGCAAGGCTGAATCAGTCGAGATATGGAAGAAATGGCAGCCAGGCAGTGACGGAAAGTGACTCACGTTACGCCAAGCAATAGAGCACCCTTCCGGCAAATTCAGGTCTTGCCGGCAGCACTCTTCCATGTGGCGGAAACCGGGATCCGGGATGCTGTGCATGGACTGTCAACGGGTCAAATCGGTTCAGGGATTTCAGTCGGCGAACGGTGGACGTCACTGGGCGGCGACGAGAAATTAACCATTGTCAAAACGTTTCGTACGCCGCGCCAGTGCACGGCCTTATCACCCGCCGCCTTGGGGTTGCGTTGACTGCGGCCGCAATGAATCGTATATCGACGCATTGTAGACCCGTGGATCGTATTCCAAACGACCCTTGTTGCGATTTAGAAATTCGATGTACTCGTCCAGGCGGGATGGGGTTGCAAGAAACTGAAAGTAGAATCCGTCGGCATGCGCGTCTAAGCCAGGCAGCGGATTCCGAGTGAGAAATTCCTGTGTTTTCCGCATCGCATCAATCTCGAGACGAAGTGACTCGTTGACGAAATCGTTTTTGCTGATTTCGTCGTGAACAACCTGCCATCGCAACTTCCCAACCCTATCAGCGTGCGAGAGGTTAAAAAGCTCAAACACAAGCATCGCCCATTTATCCCGACCTGAGTATTTGGCGTCGGCCGACACACGAACGACACAGAGAATCTGGCAGACGTGCTCAGCACCGGACATAGGCTCGGCGTTGTCCCAATGAACACGATGGTTTTGCAGACCACCGGCAGAGAATTTTGAGGCAACGAATCGATAGACCGGGTGGTCAATGGGCACAACTCCGCGCATCTCCGGCCGATCGTCGAGCACTTGAGCGATTTGGCGATCACCGAAAGAGTCCGCGCCAACCTCGTGCGATACGAAGCAATGTACAAACACGATCATTAGCGCAAGCGATATCTTCATACGACAAGGAAGTAAGGTTGAATCAGTCGGGTAACGGTGCCAATCATCCGGCGGCGACGAGAGATTGTCCACAGCAAATCGCCCGGCCCCGCCGATCGAGTGCATTGGCTTGTGTCCACCCGCCTTGTCACAGCGGATCGAGCATTTCGTAGTCTTCGCCTGTCGAATTCGGCAAGTCCATGTCGTAACGAATTCCGGTCAAAGAGGCAAACAAATCAATCGGCACGTCGAATACGTGATCGACATCATCGCCGTCGTCAGCCTGTTCTCGTAGTTTGGCATCGCGGATTACATCATATCCTTCTGGCGGGTCGCCGTCCGTCACCAAATGAGTTGGCGATTGCTGAGCGTCATGGAAAACAATCCATTTCTCCACCCCGTTTTCCCATCCCGTCGCAAAACTCGACATGCACGTTTCATTCGCATCGCAGAATAGCAGCTCCGCACGAGCCGATAATTTGGCCAAGACTTCGCTATGAGGTCGCGGATAGTCGTTCAAGTACAACAGTTCCCAACCAGTGGATACGGTAGCGCCGCAGACCGGAGATTCGGCGATCTCTTCATGCTGGCCAGTGCGCCGGACGCCAAATCGTTCGTAAAGCGTATCAGCGTCAATTCCACGAACTGCAATCAGTGCGACACGGAATCCCATTGACTCTCCGATTGATGTTCTGAAGGTGTTACGACCGGCATCACGGGGGACGGACGCAAGACTCTCCACTTCAAAAAACGTGCAAGACGTCCTCGCGTGCATTTCATGGTTCTTCCTTCAGTTTTTTGGGGAAAGTGCTGCCGACCCAAAGAACTTTTTTCCCAAGGGACTCGTGCCAGAGAATGCGAGAGCGACTGAACCGTTACGAAGGGTGCCACGCATGAAAATTTTGGCGCGGCCCACAACAGGCGACTCGATGATCACCAATCCGTCGCCTCTACGAGGGGCTTTGCCCGTCACCGGAAATTCGATCTTATCACCGCTTGGGGAGTGCGTCGCGACAACACCTTCCAACTTGTCGCCGTCCCGTTGCGCAATCGAAATCGCCCAACGAAGCTCATCCTTTTGTCCTGGGATTTTGGATAGTCCTCCCCACACCACACCTGGGGCAAACTGGTCTTTTGCTGGGTCCGATGACTCTGCTTCCACTTCCTTCAGCGAAGCGTTCTCCTTCCGCAAAGCCTCGCACTCTTCATTCAACTGCTTGATTTGTTGCTCAGCCAGTTGAAGTTTGAGTTCAAGAGTCTCGATCCGTTGATTGAGCGATGACTCGGCCGCATCCTGAGACAATACGACATTTGGAATCGAGCAACATGCTGTCACAAAGGCTAAGCAAATAAAATAACGCATTTAAGTCTCCTTGTTGAGAAACGGAAGAACGTTGGCGTTGAGCGAGCACCGCCCATGTGGTTTCCATTTGCAAACGCGCCATGCGGTGCTCCGTGGCGAGTAGAACGGAGTCTCTCGGATGTTAGGATACGCTTTGTGTTCACGGTTTGCCACAGATTTCTCCTTGGGGTGTCACAGTATTTGATCCTAATCCAATTAATCACAGTCCAATGGATCACCGAACGCTCTCAGAACCGGACTGGCGCCACCGGCGCATCCGGCTCCCAGCGGACACCTCTCACCTGGCATCACTTCGCACTCTTCAATCGCGATCAAGTCCGCGCCACCAGCACTTGCCCCGTGGAAATCCCTCTGATTCGCAGCGAATACCGCACGCAAACGCTTGCCCGTGAGTCACCGCGAATGAACATCTCACTGTCCAATGATCGACGCGACTTAGCCCCCACGAATGAGTTAGACGCTAGCCTCGCAAATGATCAACCCAAAGGCAAAAACATGGTTGACAAAAAGATGAAGGCAGAACGATGAGTGACGTGTTACTTCGTCATAAAAATCTTTCTGTCTTACATCCGCCATCACCTGCCGCACACTCCTCACTCCTCACTCCTCACTCCTCACTCCTCACTCCTCACTCCTCACTCCTCACTCCTCACT
>NZ_JBFHFD010000665.1:0-4773 GCF_041583735.1 Novipirellula sp. | reverse complement strand
TGGAGCGGCGTTGGGGTCGTGATCGGTTGTAGCGGAGGTGCCGATAGTGTGGCGTTGGTGCGAGCGCTTCAGCATCTGCGAAGTCAACCCGCGGCCGATCCGCCAACCGGTTTCTTGACGCTAGCCCATTTCAATCACGCCACCCGCGGCGAGGAATCCGAGCGAGATGAGTTGTTTGTCCGCGCATTGGCGACGCAGCTCGAGTTGCCATTTGTCGGGCGGCGGTCCGATCGTGTGGACGCCCGCGACGAGGAATCGCTGCGAAAAATGCGGCTGCGATTTCTAACGGAATCGGCCGAGCAATTGGGGGCTCGTTACGTCGCGGTTGCACATTCGTCGGACGACAATGTCGAGACCGTTTTGCACCACCTGCTTCGCGGGACGGGCCCGAGAGGCTTGGCTGGGATCCGACCGTTCCGGTCGCTGGGGGAGGATACAGTGTTGATCCGCCCGCTACGGAATGTCTCGCGAGATCGCATTCGCAGCGCACTCCGCTCGATCAACCAACCATGGTGCGAAGATTCCAGTAATACAAGTCGGGATTACCGACGCAATTGGATTCGACACGAATTGATGCCGTTGATTCTATCGAAGTATCCTGATGCGAATGAGGCCATTTTTCGAGCCGCCACGACCCAGCGTGACTGGGTCCAGACGATTGAATCGATGGCTGAAAATTGGCGGGCTCAGCACGTGCACATCGGTGACACGGTGGTGATTCAGTGCGACGGCCAAACCGATGCGACTGTGATTATCACGGCGATGCAGCAGTTATGGTCGTCACTGCAGTGGCCAATGCAAAGCATGTCACACTCGCATTGGCAGCAGTTGTATCAATACGTTAGCAACGCTCCCACCGGGATTTGTATGCTGCCTGGAACAATTCGAATCGAATCCATCGACGGGTGCGTTGTATTGCAGCGTGATGGGTGATGTCTAATCGGATTTGGGCGAGCCGACGGCAATGCCCAATGTCATTTGCTTTGACATCGAGCGGATGGTACTTGAGGAGGTTGTCGTTAGCGTTTACGGCTCGACTCTGACTCGGGATCTCTTCAGGCAGCCAACAGTTCTCGGTTCACTTTGGCGTTGCGGATCCACTCGCTGATCTCTTCCATGTCCGGCAGACTTCCGCCGCGAATGATTCGTTTGCCTTCTCGGCTACGGCTAATCGGATCCACTCGGCTGAACAAGTCCTCGACGTCTTGAGTCGCCAATTCTTCGGGGCTCGTGATCTCCGCTGCGACTAAAAGCTGGGCATCGTGTCCACGCAGCATCGGGATTCGGCAAACCAAGGTGGCTTGTTGTTGCCATGCCAACACGATGTCGCCGTCGATGCGGCGATTGCCAAGTTTTTCGGCAACGCGTTCGGGATTCGCGTTCAGCAAATCGTCGACGGTATAAATCCCAATCTTGTTCAGCCGATCGGCCATCCGTGGTCCGATCGACGGGGCATCGACCACCGGATTGTCGCGTTCCAGGTAGAAGCGAGGCTCCGATTCGGTATCGCGTGGTTCACGCGATTTGACCGCACGCGTCTCGGATGGATCTCGCATCGAACGCGTCTCACGAGGCTCGCGGTCTGTGCGGTCGAGTGAACGCGAGTTGTGGTGGTTGTCACGATCGGACAAACGAACGACGTCGCGATTGGAGGATGAACCGTTGCGATTCGAGCGGCGGCGACGTGATCGTTCGCTACTAGAATGCTGATTTGAACCGTTGTACGTTGCACGGCCTTCGCCCCGTCCGCTGCGGTTTTGCGAGTCATCAATATTTGATTTTCGATTTGTTTCCCGATTCGATTCCGATTGTCGGTTTTCGCGGTCGCCCGAGCGAGCTTTTAAGGGGGTGTGACGCGATGAACGCTCGTCGCTTGATTCCGAGTGTCGACGACGACTCGATTCGCTCGTGCGGCCTCGGCGAAGTGCCCGAGTTGCACTGGCCCGACTTACACTGGCCCGACTTGAACCGGCCCGACTTGAACCGGCCCGACTTGAACCGGCCCGAGTTGAACCGGAGCGATCGCGACCTCGGGTGACACGAATGCCATCTCGGTCTCGGCTGTAACCGCGGATCGTGCCGATTCCGTAGCGAACTTCGGAATTGTCGAGATCATCGTAGCCCCGGTCATCGTAGCCCCGATCATCGTAATCTAGTTCTCGTCGTTCCTGACGAACGGTCTTGCGAATGGCTCGACCATCGACATAGCGAGGGCCTTTCTCGGGGCCCCAGCTGTTGGCCGCTGCAATCCAGCTGGTGATTCGGGAAAGTTCGCGACTGCTTCCGCTCAGCAAAACCTTCTGACCTTGCTCGGTCGCCAAGAAATCTTCGACCCGTTGCAGCAGGTCGGTGGGGTGGATCGACGCCAATTGAGCCGGGTTGGTCACACCGCAGCCTACCAAGACGCGAGCATCAAAGCCGCGTAGTTTGGGCACGCGGCAAACCAAGCGGCATTCGCTCTGCCAGCGGCGGATGGTCGACGCGTCGACGCTCGCCAGTCCCAATGCGTCGGATAAACGGTTGGGGTCTTGCTGCATCAAATGGGTGATGTGAGTGACCATCAATCCACGCAATCGTGCGGCGGCGACCGCGTCGATCGAAGGCGCCTGATCAATAGGACTGTCGACTGTTAAAAAAAAAGCAGGGTCCGACGACTCGCCGCGTCGCAGCATACTGAGATGGCCTTGGTCGATCAGGTCGCGATTTCGGGACACGCTATTTCCACGTGGCACCACGGTTGCGTCGATCGAGTGCGGAGCATCGGTGGTGTAGGTGTCAGCGTAGTAGTAGCCATCGCGAAAGGCGGCACCATCGCGAGCAGCATCGGTTCGCACGCGATGGCTGCCGTATACCTCATTCGCAGGTGTCTCGTCATGGCGATATCCGTCATTGTGGAAAGCACGCGGCTGACGCGATGCATATTCGGCTGCGTCCGCGTTGGCATTCGCTCCGTACGTTTCTCGCCAAGCCATATCAAGATCACGGTTGATATCGTTAACACGATAGTTGTCAGCTCGATACAAAGGATGTTCGCCCACGATGTGGTCGCCATAGGTGTGAGGATGAGGGCCAGTGTATTGCTCGGGTGCGTAGTGCGGTCGCCAAAGGGGGCGGTGAGCATGCACGACTCGGTCCGCTCGCAGTGCAAACGAACGGGCACCAACGCGGGCCAGTTCGTCTGCCAAATTTTGATCGCTTGTCAGCAACACGATTTGACGCCCTGCGGCGGCGTAGTCACGAAGCGCCGCGGCAATCGGATGATTTAAACGGCCATCATTGCTGTGATGATAAAAGGAGGTGTCATGGGCGGTCGCGTGCCGATCGCCATCAAAGCGGTGGTTGACATAGGCAGCCAACGAACGAGGAATCTCGAGAACCACTGGAACCGGTTTGCCGAGCCGGGCGAGTAATTCACCTGCAGCCATGCGGACAGCGATCACGGTCAAAGCACGTTCGGTGTTACTGCAGCGGGATTCGTCCCGTCCATCAATAAAGACGCGAGTCATGTTGTGCGTCGCGGGAGCAGATCGACTGGGGGGCGTGGCGGCTTCGTGTCCCAGAGGCTGCGAAAGTCGCTCGTATTGCCAAGAAACGGTGCGAAGTCGGCCGCCGGTCAGCCGAACAAGCCAACCGCTGGCGGCTTGCCCGAGTGGTGATGCGGTTGGAACCGGAGTTCGCATTGCACGTAGTTGGTCTCGCAATTCTTTCGCGCGACTGCGAAGCCAACGAACGCGTGACATGCGTGCCAATTTGCTGTCGATGATCCGCAATTCCTGCACCGCGGCTTCACGGGCCATCGCTTCTTGACGTTCATTTTCACGCACCGTTTCGGCGGCAATCGATGCTTGTGCATCACGACGCAGTCGGGCCACGTCGGCCAAACAGGTTTCGAGTTCACGTGAGGTGCGGTTGAGTTCGGCAACGCGATCGGCGCGTTCGTTTTGGTAACGCCACTGCAACAATTCGCGATGTCGCGCCCAATCCTGCGTTTCCTTCATCTCTGATGGCGTATAGCGATTCAACATCCGTTCGCGATGTTGCATCATTTGATCGATCGCATTGACCAGCCACTTTTCACTGCGGTTCAGTTCGCGAAGATCGTCGGCCGTCGCCGGACGAACCGCCGCGGAGTGGACGGCGGGATCGCCGAGCGAGTCGAATTTCTGATTCACCGCGTAGCGTGACGCATGCATCAGGTCGTTTCGGATGGTTCGCAAGGTTTCTTCGAGCGTGGTGCCGCCAAATGCCGACGATTCGCCGGCCGTTTGGTACCACTGATGATCAAATTGTTCGTTGCTGGCGTATCGTTGCAGTAACCAATCAATTTGGCGGGTGGCGGATTCAACCCGTTGGTCGAGTTCATCGAGCGAGTGAATCGGATCGATCACTCTGCCGGTTCGCGAGCGATAAACGTCCGCTTCGCTACGGATCCGCGAGGCGTGATGCAGATCGTCAACGAAGTACGAGTCGGAATAAAACTCGTTCCATCCACGCGACGGATCAAAGCGGTCGATCGCGTCGAGGAAACCGTCCAGGCGTCGACGGCGCAGAATCGCTGCGTCTTGCGGACCAAAGTCGGCCGAGTAAGGGTGACCGGTTGACCGCAGGTTTTGCCGCGTGGCAAGGATGGCGTCGCGGAGCCCACGGACTTCCAACAATGCACGACGCCAGCGGATCATTTGAGCGTCCAGATCATCCAATTGGCGACGAAGCGATTCGTCACGCATGGCCCAATGTTGTTTGTAGTTGTCGGTCACGGTATCGATGGGATTC
>NZ_JBFHFD010000664.1:0-4774 GCF_041583735.1 Novipirellula sp. | reverse complement strand
GTCAGCGGTTTTATTGCAACCGAAGGCTTGATGTGGGGTCTGTTCGCAGCCGCAGTCGCTTACATCTTGCCCAGCGTTGAACTTAAAAACGTCGAAGGTGAACCGGTCGGAATGGCGATTCGCGGCTATGGCGTGATGCTACTGCTTGGGGTGTTGTCGGCCGTCGGGTTGGCAATGGTTCGGGCCAAGCGGCGGGGAATCAATCCCGATGTCATTTTAAATATGGCACCGTGGGTGTTCATTGGCGGTATTGGCGGCGCCCGATTGTTTTATGTGGTTCAGTACCATGACCACTTTGTTGTCGACTCGTTCGCCGAAACGGTTCGCCGCATGTTGACCTTCACCGAAGGCGGTCTGGTCGTTTACGGATCTTTCATCGGTGGATTTTTGGCAGGCAGTTACTACATCTTGCGTCATAAGTTGCCGCTGCTGAAATTAGGCGACGCGATCGTGCCCTGTATGTTCCTAGGGTTGTTCTTCGGCCGTATCGGCTGTTTGATGAACGGTTGTTGCTACGGCGGTCAATGCGAAGACTATTGGGCCGCACTGCGTTTTCCTCCCAATAGTCCGGTATACCAAGACCAAGCATTGCGGGGGGATTTAATTGGTTTGCAATTTGATCCGACCTCGGGCGAGGTATCGCACGTCGCAAGCGACAGTCTGGCTGAGTTCGCGGGGATCAAAGAGGGCAGTATTGTCGAACAGATTCGACTGGACGACCGTTACCAAGAAGGTTTCTCAAAAGAACTGCCACGCGAACAGACGCCTCGTGGCGTGGTGGCGATGATCGATGGAAAAATCTATCGCTGGACGCCTCAACAACTACCGCAGCGTGCGATTCCAGTCCAACCGGCCCAATTGATTAGCAGTGTCTCGGGAATTAGTGTGTGTGTATTGCTGTGTGCGCTGTCGTTGGTATTGCGGCGAGACGGATCGATCATGTTGCTGGGATTCGCGGCGTACGCAGTGATGCGATTCGTACTGGAAATGATCCGCGTGGACGAACAGGGGCAATTTGGAACCGACCTGTCGATTTCCCAATGGGTCAGCATCGGGGTCTTGTTGTTGACGATCGTTGCCGCCATTTGGCTGTATGGCCGCAAACAGGGTGACACGGCCAACTCGATCGCCGAACCGACGTGATTCCTCGCAATCATGTCCGCGAAACGCAAAAATGGTATCCTGAATTCGCTAAGTCATTCGAACGGATCAAGGTAATGGCGAAACATGAGTTTCGATCGAGTACGCGAACCGGTATGGATTGACGATCCATCGCTCGACGCAGCTGAATTTCAGCGAGTGCGGATAGACGAGTTACGGCTAAACCAAGTCACTCGCGTGGCCGACGCGTTGTACCCACTGATAACGCGGTATCAAACCAGTGCGGCAGGACGCCCGTTGACGGTGCTGGATGTTTCCAGCGGCAATGGCGATCTGGCCGTTCGTTGGGCGGTCAAGGCGGCGCGAGATCGCCGCGACATTCGGATCACCACCGTCGACACCAACCGTCACGCGATCGAAGAACAACAACGGCTAGCCAAACGATCGGCGGTGGAAGTGCGGAGCGTTCAGTGGGATTGTTTTCAATCGCCACTGCCTCATGGTTTTGACGTCGTCATCAGCACAATGTTGATGCACCGCTTGGATGATTCGCAAGCGTTTCGCTTATTGCAATCGATGCAAATTTCTTGTCAACGCGCGATGATCGTCTGCGATTTCAAACGCAGTCGCTTGAATTGTGCGTTGGTGAATGTCGCATCGCGATTGCTGGTCCGTTCGGCGGTGTGTCGTCACGACGCGGTAGCCCGAATTCATTCATCGTTTAGCGAACCCGAGATCGCGCGCATCGCCCGCAGCGCATTGGGGCGGCCCGTTTCGATTCGCCCTCTGCTGCCGTGCCACTACGTATTGGTCGCCGACGAAGCGGTCCAGACGGAAATGGTCCCCGCGTTCGCGTAACACAACGCCCGGGCAATCGTGGACGCCATGGGCACGATTAATCGCTGCGTTCGGATCCTCTCAGACGTCCAAATCGGTTAAATTATGGGGAAAGGTTGCGATCGCTTTCAAAATCGCTGTTTGCTGACTATCGTTTTGGAAACGTTTTTCTCCGCTTACACTCTCCTTCTGTTTGACCGAATCCATCATGAAAATCCTTGTAACCGGCGGATGTGGTTTTATCGGCACCAATCTGGTTCGTCACTTGTTGGCGGATACGGATCATGACGTCGTTAACTTGGATAAATTGACTTATGCCGGCAACCCACAATCGCTTGCCGATGTCGCCGATTCGCCTCGCTATTCGTTTGTTCAGGCGGATTTAGCGGACCCGGTCGTGGTCGGCGAAGTGATGCAAAAAGTCGATCCCGACGCGGTCATGCATTTGGCCGCCGAATCGCACGTGGACCGATCGATCGATGGCCCCTCCGAATTTATTCAGACCAATGTGGTAGGCACGTTTAATCTGCTCGACAGCAGTCTGCGGCATTACAACGAATTGGCAAGCGAGCGGCGTGATGCGTTTCGCTTCCTGCACGTTTCGACCGACGAGGTCTATGGATCGCTCGGCGATACCGGAATGTTTACCGAGACGACTCGCTACGACCCGCATTCGCCCTATTCGGCAACCAAGGCAGCGTCGGACCATCTGGCCCGTGCATGGAAAACCACGTTCGGCTTGCCCGTGCTGATCACGAACTGCTCGAACAACTACGGCCCGTATCATTTTCCGGAAAAGTTGATTCCGTTAATGATCATTAAATGTTTGAGCGAAGAGCCGTTGCCGGTTTATGGCGAAGGGCTCAACGTGCGAGATTGGTTGTATGTCGAGGACCACGCTCGAGCACTCCTCACCGTGCTGACTCAGGGGACACCGGGCGAAACCTATAACGTTGGCGGCAACAGCGAACGTCGCAATATCGATCTGGTCCATGCCATCGTTGGCATCTTGGATGAAATTCGGCCTCGCGCGAATGGGGAAAGCTATTCCGAGCTGATAACCTACGTCAAAGATCGTCCGGGACACGATTTTCGATACGCGATCGATTCCAGCAAAATTCAAAACGAATTGGGCTGGAAACCGCAGCGCACCCTCGAAGAACGCTTGCGTGAAACGGTCCAGTGGTACTTGGACAACGAATCGTGGTGGCGTGATATTTTAAATGGGAAATATCAAATGCAACGATTGGGCGTTGCCGAATAACCAAATCGGCCGCGTTGCGTGGCAAGCCATTGCAGGCGTTGTTTTGCTCGACAGCCCCCGCGTGGAACGCGGAGGCGACGAACTCGCAAAAAAATGCCGTGAGCGGGGTAGTAAGCCGGGTTCTGTGACGCAAGCTTTCGCTCGCGCCGACGACCATTTATCTGTGCACGACGATTGCTCGCCGCCTCAATTGCGACCTACCCGAATGTCAGTAGCGAAACGGATCGCTTCGCGGGCACGAACCTCGAAAGGCTCGCACCACTGCACTCTGTTTGGTCTAGCTCCGGATGGGGTTTACCAAGCCGATCGAGTCACCTCGACCGCTGGTGCGCTCTTACCGCACCGTTTCACCCTTACCACGCGTCAAAGTCGATCGTCGATGAACGACGATCTCGTTGGACCGTTCGGCGGTCTGTTCTCTGCTGCACTTTCCCTAGCCTCGCGGCCGGTCGACGTTATCGACCATCCTATCCTGCGGAGCCCGGACTTTCCTCCAGTTTGCCCAAAGGCACTCCAGCGATCGTCTTGCCCACTCACGGCAATCGCACAGAATGATAGATCCACTCGCTCGCGACAAGGTTCGTCTCTAGAGTGTTTGCCAAGTTTATGGATAATGATCGAACCCTCCGATCGACTCGACCCCCAAATGCCCCCGTTCGATTGTGCCCGTTCGATTGTGCCCGTTCGATTGTGCCCGTTCGATTGCCCCCGGGTGTGTCGCAAATGACTCGGGCGTGTCGACAATGCCCCCAACGCAACGCAAACTGAACCCAATCCCCTTTTTTTCTGCCCGTCCCCTCACGAGATGTCACGCTTGAACGAGCCAATCGATCCCAACGACTTGGCTGACGCCGATCTGGCCGAGAACGACTTGGCGGAGACCGCGGGAGTGGCAGATCCAGCAGTCGTGGACGACGCGGAAACAGGGACGCTTCGCAATCTAAAAATTGCTTTGGTGGGGCGTTTTGGCAGCATGACGCGTCGTGAAGCGGCCAATCTGCTGCGTTCCTACGGCGCCACAATCGTCGAACAGCGAGCTGCCGACGTTGATTGGGTCGTCATCGGCGCCGACCAGTCTCCGCTGCTCGAATCGGACCTGTTGAGCGAGTCGACGCGGCATGCGATCGCCACCGGGACCCGCGAAATCGTTTACGAATCCGAATTGTGGCAACGATTGGGGCTGGTCGATTTCGAACAAACGGCCCAGCGGTATTACACGCCCGCGATGTTGGCCCATCTGCTGGGAATTTCCGTCCGGGTGGTCCGACGCTGGCAACGGTTGGGATTGATCACCCCCGTCGAAACGATGCACCGTTTGCCGTATTTCGATTTTGCCGAAGTTGCGGTGGCCAAGCGGCTAGCGAATTGGATCGCGTCAGGGGAAAGCCCCAAGGCGATCGAGCAGCGGTTGGCGCAATGGGTGGAACTGCTGCCGGATATCCACCGGCCGCTCGAACAGCTCTCGATCTTGGTCGAAGGTGAATTCGTGCTGCTGCGGCACGGTGAGGGATTGGTGGAACCGGGTGGCCAATTGCGGTTCGACTTTGATGCCCTCGATGATTTCGACGCCGC
>NZ_JBFHFD010000663.1:0-4780 GCF_041583735.1 Novipirellula sp. | reverse complement strand
CGCGAATGTTCATCTGCGAGACCGTCCGCACGAAGACGGGATGCCAATGTGTTGGGACAATGTGATTTACGAAAGCAAATCGCTCGGCTACGTCACGTCGACCCATCAAACCGGGCTCGATCACGGGGCAACCGTGTTGACGTGGTACTATCCGATGACAGCACACGAAGACAAGGTTTCACGCCAGCAGCTACTAGGGATGACGTGGTCGGACTGGGCCGAAATTGTGTTGGCGGACTTGTCGCAGCCGCATCCCGAGATCGCCTCGTTGATCACTCGCATCGACATCATGCGTTGGGGGCACGCGATGATCCAGCCGCGGCCCGGTTTTGTGTTTAGTGAGGCACGTCGTAACGCGGCCAAACCAATCGGCAATCTACATTTCGCCGGGACGGATTTGAGCGGTGTCGCGTTGATGGAAGAGGCTTTTTATCACGGCGTGCGTGCTGCGGAAACAGTGCTGGCCAAACGCAAACATCCCTTCGAGTCGCTGTTGTAGAGGGATGGTTACGGTGTCCGAAAATGCGTTTCGCCGATCGATTCCGTGGCTGTTTTCGCCACGCGTGGATTTGCTGACGTTTTTAGGGAGTGCCCTGGTCGCGTTTGCGCTGTTGGCGATCGGCATTCCGTTTGGATGGTTGCACTCGGACACGCCCGAGTGGGCCTGGATCGTCGCGATCTTGTTAATCGATGTGGCTCATGTCTATGCCACGGGGTTTCGAGTCTATTTTGATCGTGCGGAATTACGTCGTCGCCCTTGGCTATACGGGCTGACACCGGTGTTGGCATTCGGGATCAGTTGGGCGATTTACAGCGAGAGCGTGATCGGTTTTTGGCGAGCACTTGCTTATTTGGCGGTCTTCCATTTCATTCGTCAACAATATGGCTGGGTCGCTCTGTATCGTTCTCGTGGCGGCGAAACAAGTCGGATCGGTTGGTGGGTTGACGCCAGCGTGATTTATTTAGCGACAATTTACCCACTGGTTTACTGGCACACCCATTTACCGAGACGATTTTGGTGGTTTCGTGAGGGGGACTTTGCCACGATTTCACTGGATATCGCCGCCTGGATTGCGCCGCTGTATTGGCTGTCATTAATCGCGTACGCGGTGCGTTCGAGCTACCGTGGATTTGCCAAAGGCCAATTTTCGCCAGGAAAAGACATCGTGGTTTTGACGACTGCATTGTGTTGGTATGTCGGCATCATCACCCTAAATTCCGATTACGCGTTCACCGTGACCAACGTGATTATCCACGGCGTGCCCTATATGGTGCTGGTCTATTGGTATCGATGGCGACAGACGGATGACACTGACGCTCATCCAAAGCGAGTCGCTGCGACGCGAGTTGCAAAGTTCTTGGGACTGGTGTGGTTGCTGGCGTACGCCGAAGAATTGCTCTGGGACAGTGGGATGTGGCAAGAGCGAACGTGGTTGTGGGGATCGAGTGTTTTCAGTGCTTTGGGCAACATCGAGGGGATCGATATCGCATTGGTTCCGTTATTGGCCGTGCCACAAATTACCCACTACGTCCTGGACGGATTCATATGGCGACGAAGATCGAGCCGGCGTCTAGCCGAGATGGTCTCCTGAGCGACGTGCCCCACCAAACCACTGCGAAATGTTTTAGGCCGGCGCCATTCTTTTCCCCACCTCCTCACTCCTCACTCCTCACTCCTCACTCCTCACTTTCCCTTTCCCTTTCCCTTTCACCCACCCCGCGTGCTTGCTTTGCCTCCGCGACATGCTTATTGTAATGGCACTGAATCCTCCTCCACTTGTCTGTGAATGCGGCGAATTACCCCGTGGTAAAACTTTCTCAGCTTCAACTCGCTGCTCTGCTGGAAGAAATCGCCAGCGCGATGCGTCGCGATGTCTCGGTGGCAGACGCACTTCGCCGATTAGAACGCGGGCGGCTGGGGCGAGTCGGACGGTTGGCGGGTGAGATTGCGGAAAAACTCGAGCAGGGGCAAACCATCGCGAGGGCACTCGACTGGCCAGCGCTGCCGAATCACGCTCAGGTAGCCGCGTGTGTGAGCGCATGTGAGCAAACCGGTGACGCTCGGCTGTTGGATCGACTGGCTCGCTTGCTGCGTAAGCAAGCCGATTATCGACGCAATATTCGATTGGCGTGGGTGTATCCGGTGATGTTGATGGTGCTTGCCTATGCCGTGCTCGTGCTGTTGATGACGCAAATGGTACTGAGCAACAACACGCCCGATATCCGCTGGCCTGATCCGGTGGTGCATTTCAGTGAATGGTTGTTGGTCTATTGGATTTGGCCCGCGATCGTTTTTGTTGTACTGATTGTTGCTGCGGCGATTTACTTTCGCAGTCGCATTCCGTTTCCTAAAAGCGTGCGGCTCGGATTGTTCTGCGAGTCGTTGGCCGACCAGATCGCTCTGGACGTGCCAGACGATGTCGCGATCGAAAGTGCCGCGGCGTTAGCAGGAGCGAAGTCGTATTCATCGCTGTCGAATCCGAGTATGAATAGCCCCGAAATCGTATCGATGCTTTCGCCCGTCACCATGGAAACGATCGAAGTTCCAGAGCTCGCGGCCAAAGAGGTGCTGGTCGCTCGTCTTCGCTATCTTGCCACGATTCACCATGAACGAGCACGTCGACAGCGATATTTTTGGACGCATTTCGTGCCGCGGTTTGCGATCGTTTCGTTCGGGATTTTGTTTGTGTTCTCCTATATCGCTTGGGTGATTGGGCCGGTCTATCGTCAGGTGGCGTTGTGGTAAAAAAACTCGATGCCGTTTCACAGCGGTTGATGGCGTCTGGTACCCAACACGAAGCAAGCGTGTTGCAGTGGTTGGACGGACAACAGAAACGACGCAACATGACTAAGCGTGCAATCTGGTCAACCACCGGTGGGTGGTTGTTCGTGATTGCATCGGGGATTGTTGCAAGTCTTGTTGCCATCAAAATTTCGATCGATGTGAAAGTCCTCACGACATCCACCGATGGGTTGTTCGGTGATGTCGAGACGCCACAGCGTGTGATGTGGGTACCCTATATCACCGTGGTGATGTCGGTGCTGATAATCGGGTTTGCCTTGGTTGGTATTGTTCGAGGAGCATTGCCTGGGTATCGGTCGACAAAATCGGCGATCCAGTGGGCGGCGGTAAGTGATGCGGTGTCTCGTTTGTTGGCGGCCGGGTACACGTATTCCGAAGCGTTCACGGCGGCTGCTAGTGTCGTCAAACAAGGAACGGCGTACGTTTGGTTAAACGACACGATCCGGCGATTAGAGCGAGGCGAGTCCAATGTCGGTTTAACATCCTGGTCACGTGGCGATGCTGCCATGTTAGAAGCGATTGTCGATGGAGCGACGGTCAGCCCCGAACGCCAGTGGCAAATTGCGTCGGACCATTTCAGCGATGTCGCCCATCGCCGTTTGGTCTTGCTGACTCAGTTGATGCCATTGTTCTCAACCGTGGTTGCCGGCGGATTGATTTGGATCGCAGTGTCGACCACGCTCGGTTGGTTCTGGTATTCGGTGTCCAGCATGATCGGAGGCTTGACATGAACCCTTACCTTGCCACCGGGCTGCGGATTTTTGGCTACTTCGTCTTCTTTGTCCTGCTGTTATTGGTCCTGCCGACACCGGTTAGCGTTTTGTTCGCGACGTTAGTGATCGTGGGCTTTGAAGATTTTCGGCGGCGTCGCTGGCAACACGCCACTCGCACGTTCAATGAGATGATCTGTTCGGTCCAGCGGCATGATGGTCATATTGAGAACGTGGTGGCTGCGTTTTCACGATCGGGACCTTTGCGAAACCAATGTCGTCAATATTTGTACCGACTGCGCGCGGGGGAGGATCCGGTTCACGCGGCCGAAGCATCCGGCGTGTCGCTGGTCTTTTCCACCGCAATTGCATTGCGAACCGTTCGCAGACCCGATTCCCAAACGAAGCAAAGAACACGCATTTCCCACGACCGTTGGGTCCAGCACAGCGACGAACTGTCGGATATTGATTCCAATGAAATTCCTGCGTACGGTCAATTCATTTATCTGATCACAGTCAGCTTGATGGTCTATCTTTGTTTGACGTTCTTAGCGTTGTTCATCACACCGACCCTCGAGAAAATGCTGGAAGAATTTAGTTTTAGCTCGCAAGGTTCGGGGGTTCTGTTAACTAATTTTGCATCCGGTTGGGTCTTGGTTGGTTTAGTGATCCTGTGTGGCATGATCATTCCTGCACTCAGTCGCGGACGGATTTTTGGATTGCGGTTGCCTCAGTGGATTCCGATGCTGCCTCATCGTGCGAATCGAAAAGCGGAAGTGCTCAATGGTTTCGCGGACGCGATTGACGCGGGCATGCCGCTGGACCAGGCGATTCGTGTCGGGCATTCGATCTCGCGTTGGGCGTCACAGCGAAATGAAATGCACCAAGCCTTTGTGCGACTTGAATTTGGTCACTCCATCGCGGCGGTGATGCAGCAAGCGAAATGGTTGACGGCAGCCGAAGCCAAATGGATCGCAGGGGCATCGCCTGAACGGATGAGTGAATTGTTGCGTTCGATTGCCGATCAAAACGTACGCAATGCCAACGCCAACAGCCGTTGGTTGCTGGGGATCTTTTTCCCCGTTGTGATTGTGATTTTAGGGCTGCTCGTGCTTGCTTATGCGGCTGGATTGTTCGCATCGTTGTCGGAGATCATCAATGGGCTCAGCTAGTCATCGCCATGCTCGACGTCGCGGCAGTCTAATTGTGGAAGCAGCGATTTGTTTCGTCTTGCTCGCTACAGCCGTGGTGGCATTGATGAAGTTGG
>NZ_JBFHFD010000662.1:0-4791 GCF_041583735.1 Novipirellula sp. | reverse complement strand
CGCGGTCGGCCAAAAGGACTCGGCGGTTGCTTCGATCGTCGAAGTGTTGCAGCAAAAAGGGGCGATGGAATACACCTGTGTGATCGCTTCGGGAGCAAGCTCGCCTGCCCCGCTTCAGTACATCGCTCCGTACGCCGGAACTGCGATGGCCGAGCACTTCATGTTCAACGGCGGGCACGCCCTGGTTGTCTATGATGACTTGAGCAAGCAAGCGACGGCCTATCGTCAAATGAGTTTGTTGATGCGTCGCCCACCAGGCCGCGAAGCTTACCCCGGGGACGTTTTCTACTGTCACAGTCGTTTGCTTGAGCGTTCGGCGAAATTGTCGGACGAACTTGGTGGCGGTTCGATCACCAGTTTGCCGATCATTGAAACGCTCGAAGGCGAAGTCTCGGCCTACATTCCGACAAACGTAATTTCGATCACCGACGGTCAAATTTACCTGCAACCCGACTTGTTCTTTGCTGGGATTCGTCCTGCGATGAACGCCGGTATTTCGGTGTCTCGCGTGGGTGGAGCGGCTCAGATCAAGGCGATGAAAAAAGTTGCTGGTGGTTTGCGCCTCGACTTGGCAGCGTTTCGTGCCTTGGAAGCATTCGCCCAACTCGGTACGGACCTCGACGCCGACACACAAAGCCAATTGGATCGCGGATATCGCATGGTTGAGTTGCTCAAGCAGCCTCAATACCAACCGATGTCGGTGACCGAACAAGTTTTGAGTTTGTTTGCAGGAACCCGTGGTTATTTGGACGATGTACCGATCAAGTCGGTCCCCCAGTGGGAAAAGGACTTCATCCAATTTGTCCACGACAAGCACGGCAAGCTGCTTAGCGATTTGGAGTCCAAGGGTGACCTGACCGACGAGATCACTGAGTCGATCATTACCGTCATCAAAGAATTCAAATCCGGCTACAAGCCAGTCGAAGTCGAGTTGTAATGCCTCGCTCGTTCGGCGGCCGGAGAAAGGTAAGTTTTTATGAACAATCCATTTCAGCCTCCCGAATCGAGCGACCAACAACCACCCATTGAACCGCCCGATTTTACTCCCAACAACGAAGACCGAAATTTAGCGTTGATTGCACATCTATCGGGATGTGCCGGGATTTTGGCGGGCGGTTTGATCGGGTTTATCGGCCCTTTGATTATTTATTTAACCCAGAAAGACAAGTCACCGTTTGCGGAGTCGCAAGCCAAAGAAGCACTCAATTTTCAGATCACGTTGCTGATTTTGAGTGTGGTTTGTGGCGTCCTACTCGTCGCCAGTTGTGGTGCCCTATTTCCGATCGTGTTTGTGCCAATGGTGCTGCAAATCGTTTTCGGGATTATTGCCGCACTGGCCGTACGCGACGGTCGACCTTACCAATATCCGTTTAACCTCCGTTTGTTCCAGTAACGATCGCCTCATCTTATGGCCAACGCACGAGCACTCGATAAACGACGCAAGTCGATTCGCAATATTCGCAAAATCACGCGAACGATGGAGTTGATTGCGACCGCGCGTTACAAGAAGGCAATGGATCGTGCCCAGGCTGCGACCGCCTATACCGATCAGATTACCAAGATCGTCAAACGGTTGGCCGCAGCCGGTTTGGATGTCAAGCATCCGCTGCTTGAACCCCGCGACAATCCTAACAAAGCTCGCGTTTTGGTTTTGACCAGCAACCGCGGTTTGTGTGGTGGTTACAACGGCAACGTCTTGCGAACTGCGATGCCACGGATTCGTGACCTTCGCGATACGATCGACGAAGTCGCGGTGGATGCCAGCGGCAAACGCGGCGTGAACGGTTTGAAGTTCCGCAAGACGCTTGTCGACAATGCTTACTTGGGCTTCGAAGATCAGCCGGCTTATGACGAAGTCGAAAAGATCGCCGACCAATATCTGACCGAATACGTGACCGGCAAGATCGACCGCTTGGATGTGGTTTACACCAAATTCATCAGCACCAGCCGCCAAATCGCCACGATCGAAACGCTGCTGCCGCTGGGCTCGTTAAGTGACGAGGAAGCCGCCGCAAGTGACGACGATGAAAAGTCGGTCGAATTCGAATTCTTGCCATCCGCCGAAAGCATCTTGGAAGAGGTCGTGCCGACCAGTTTCAAAGTGCGTTTGTTCAAATGTTTCCTCGACGCGGCTGTCAGCGAGCAAGTGGCTCGAATGATCGCGATGAAGGGGGCGACCGAGAACGCCGGCGACATGATCAAGCAGCTTTCGATGACGTACAACCGAGCACGTCAGAGCCAGATTACTGGCGAAATTATGGAAATCATCGGCGGCGTCGAAGCACTCGCCAAGTAAGTCAAAACAAAACGCAGCGGCGGTTTCGTCGCTGCAAATGGTTCCCCACACAGAGGCTAGCAGTCCTAGCCAATCCAAAACATCAACTTCCTCTCGATACCTAAAAACAAGCTATGTCCACCGCAATCGAACAAGGCGCCGTTGGTAAAGTCACGCAAGTCATTGGTTCTACCTTTGATGCGGAGTTCCCTGAGAAGCAGCTTCCCAAGATCTACAACGCTGTAGAGATCAAGAGCGAGCACAAAGGGGTCACGATCAATCTGATCGGTGAAGTCCAACAGCACCTCGGTGGCGGTCGCGTTCGTGCGATCGCACTGGGCAGTACCGATGGAATGATGCGAGGCATGGATGTGGTCGACTTGGGCCGCCCGGTGACCGTCCCCGTCGGTGTTAAAACCCTCGGCCGCGTGTTCAACGTACTCGGCAACCCCATCGATAATCGCGGCGAAGTCGAAGCCGAAGATTACTGGCCGATTCACCGTCAAGCTCCTCCGATTTCCGAGCTGTCCACGAACACCGAAGTGTTCGAAACCGGTATCAAGGTGATCGACCTGCTAACCCCGTTTGTGCGTGGTGGTAAGGCGGGTTTGTTCGGGGGTGCGGGACTAGGCAAAACCGTTATTTTGACCGAGTTGATCGCTCGTATCGCAAGTAGCCACGGCGGTTACTCGGTATTCGCCGGCGTGGGTGAGCGAACTCGCGAAGGAACCGACCTTTGGTTGGAAATGCAAGAAGCCGAAATCGGCGAAACCGGCCGTAAGGTAATCGAGCAAACTTGCATGGTGTTCGGCCAGATGAACGAGCCACCAGGCTCGCGTCTTCGCGTTGCACTGTCCGCGTTGACCATGGCTGAGTTCTTCCGCGATTCGACCGGAGCGGACACGCTGTTGTTCGTCGACAACATTTTCCGCTTCTCGCAAGCCGGTTCGGAAGTTTCGGCGCTACTCGGACGTATGCCTTCGGCGGTCGGTTACCAGCCAACGCTGGCAACCGAAATGGGGGCGTTGCAAGAGCGGATTACATCGACCAAGAAGGGAGCGATCACCTCGGTTCAAGCCGTTTACGTTCCTGCGGATGACCCGACTGACCCTGCACCGGCAACGGCGTTCGGCCAATTGGACGCGTTTATCTACCTCGAGCGATCGATTTCGGAAAAGGGGATTTACCCTGCGATCGACCCGTTGGCATCGAACTCGCGTATTTTGGATCCGCAGTACGTCGGTGAGCGTCACTATGCGATTGCTCGCCGCGTGCAAACGATTCTGCAACGTTACCGCGAACTTCAAGACATCATCGCGATTCTCGGTGTCGATGAATTGAGCGAAGACGACAAGATGATCGTGCATCGTGCTCGTCGTATCGAGCGATTCTTGTCGCAACCGTTCCTCGTGGCCGAAGTCTTCACCGGCAAGAAGGGTGAGATCACCTCACTCGAAGACACCATTCGCAGCTTCGAAGGAATCTGTAACGGCGACTACGATCACTTGCCCGAGCGAGCGTTCATGTACGTCGGTGCGATTGAGCAAGCCGAAGCTCAGGCTAAGAAGATGGAGAACAAGTAAACGATGGCCATTCGATGTATTGTCGTCACGCCCGAGCGTACCGAGTTTGACCGCGAGGCCGACTTTGTGGCGCTACCGATGGCCGATGGCGAGTTAGGTATCCTGACCGGCCGCGCGCCGATGATCGGGCGACTTGGGTTTGGTACGCTGCGGTTGCAAACCGCCGCCGGTCCTGAGCGTTACTTCATCGACGGTGGATTCGCCCAAGTCGAAGGCGATGTGGTCAGCATTTTGACCGCACGTGCGACACCCGTCGATCTGCTCGATAGCGAGAAGGCGCGAGTCACGCTCAATGAAGCGCTCGAAATGCCTTCGGCAACGGTTCAAGAAGCCGAGATCAAAGACACGGCCGTTCGCCGAGCTCGCGGTCTGCTGCGAGCCTCGCGGTAGGTTTTTGAGATTTCACTCGCCCAGCAACGCTGGGAGGGTCGGTGAAGTCGGCAGTAGCGAAAGTCGCCAAGACTTTCGGCGCTGCGAGTACGACCGCCTATCG
This sequence comes from Novipirellula sp., assembly GCF_041583735.1. Taxonomy (NCBI): domain Bacteria; kingdom Pseudomonadati; phylum Planctomycetota; class Planctomycetia; order Pirellulales; family Pirellulaceae; genus Novipirellula; species Novipirellula sp. The sequence goes on along the minus strand of NZ_JBFHFD010000662.1, from coordinate 440 downwards.
GTAGCGAAAATCGCGAAGACTTTCGGCCGGGCAAATCCGTTTTTCAAAGTAGGGTGACTCTCTGAGTCGCGTTGCCATTGCTTGGCGTCCTACATTCTTTCGGCCGTTGGCTTCACGAAACGTTCTGCGAGTTTCGCTACGAAAGGCTGGGTGCTTGACGAAACTCTTGGCGAGTTTCGCTACCGAGAGTCGACGAAAGCAACAGCGAAAACATCTATGCGGCCCTCTACAGCTTCACATCCACGCCGGTGCTTTGCGAAGCGATCTGCGGCGTGTTGATTGGCCCGCTGTTGACGCTCGCTGCGAGATCGCGATTTGGCCTTGGGCGAGGCGATTGGCGGGATGATTGCCAACGATCACCCGACGAGTACCCTGCCCCGCCCTGCTCTGCCCCGGATTGGTGCCCGCTAAAGGAACGCTCGCCCGATTGTGGGTCCTTT
>NZ_JBFHFD010000661.1:0-4799 GCF_041583735.1 Novipirellula sp. | reverse complement strand
GCGTTCACCTTTGATGACGATGCGTGGAAGAACATCGAAGGAGGCGGTTTCGATCGTGGCGCCAAGATCGACAATCTGTACTTCGCCACCATGACCGCGTATCAAACCGGATTGCCCGTCAAAGTGATCTTTGAAAAACGAGCCAAGATGCCGAACATTCTTGGTGAGTACATCTGTTCGCTTGGGTTGAACCAGTTCCGTTGTGCGGAAACCGAAAAGTATCCTCACGTGACGTTTTTCTTTAACGATTACCGTGACGAGCCGTTTTCGCACGAAGATCGTGAAATGGCACCGTCCACGCGGACCGTATCGACCTACGATCAAGCTCCCGAAATGTCGGCTCACGAGATCACCGAAAAGGTGCTCAAAGAGATCGAATCGGGTGTCGCGGATTTGTTGATCGTCAACTATGCCAACGGCGACATGGTCGGACACACCGGAGTGTTGGAGGCGGCGATCAAGGCGGTCGAAACGGTGGACGAGTGTGTCGGGCAGGTCGTTGAAGCGACCTTGAAAAAGGGAGGCTCCTTGATCGTGACGGCTGACCATGGCAATTGCGAACAAATGATTGACCCGGAAACCGGCGGGCCTCACACCGCACACACAACCTACGATGTGCCGTTGATCGTGGTCGAGCCGGGACTCGAAGGCCGCAAGCTGAAGACCGATGGCCGCTTGGCCGACATCGCACCGACGGCACTGGAGCTGCTCGGTTTGCCGATTCCGGCCGAGATGACGGGTGAACCGTTATTAAAGCGATAAGCTTTCTAGCCAGTGAAAAAAAGAAAACGCCGTTTGAATTTCAAACGGCGTTTTTTCGTTTCGACTCGTTAAGCGGTTTCGCCGCTATTCTAACGATTCGGTTTCCTTCGCGGCGCGTGTGCCCAAAGCACCCCACACGCCATACGGGCTTTTGCTTCCGGCGCGGGCATAGCTGGTTCCGGTTCCAGTACCCGTGGTCGAGACCGAGGCTTTGGTGGCGTCGCCCGCATCGATTGACTCGGTGACAAATTTGACGGCGCCGTCGGCCATCAACACATGACATCCGCCTTGATGGCGGCTGGCCGCCGAAAAGACGCCTGAAATGCCCCCTGCGGCACTGCCGGAATCGCGACGACATGACGGCGAATTCGGAGGCAGCATCGTGTTGAAACCGGTGTAACCAACGTGACCTTCACCCCAGCGGCGGCCACGCGGATACAGCGTTCCGCCAGCGAAATGTCGAGGATCGTCGGCGGTGATGTGCGGTCCTGTTTTGCACAGGTTGGGGAATTTGTGGTAGTCGACGGAACCTTGGAATTGGTTGCTGATCACCTCGCGCTGATCCAGCGTCACCGCCATCTCGCCCATCGCGATGGTGTTGCTGGTCCCATCCAAGATGTCACGGAACCGGTATTGGTACCAACGTGCAAAACAACCTCGTTTGGAACCCGGATCGGCGGCGCCAGTGTAGGTGTTGTTGAAGCGGGTGTGATGGTTAGGGGCTCCGCCGACGAATCGACCCGCATCGCCATAGCAGAAAGCGTAATTGGTTTGCGCCTGGCCGGCATGCACGGCTGGATCACTCGGGCAGCGCAGTGTCGTCACTTGAGTTCGCAACGGAGTGTAAACTTGGCCACCAATGGCCGCGTCATTGGTCCCGGGGGTTGGTCCCATCGCCGGAAACCCGTCGGTGGGATTGCTGAAGCGTTCCCACAACGCAGTTTGCTCGAGAAACGGCAGCAACGCGATCAATCCGTTAAGCCGTCGTTGATTGGTCTCGGCGATCGAGGCGCTGCCGGTTGTGTTTTCACCGGTGCCACCGCTTCCCATCGGGAACATCTGGTATGCCGAGTGATAGTTGTGCAGTGCCAACCCCAATTGCTTGGTGTTGTTGCTGCATTGCATACGCCGGGCCGCTTCACGCGCGGCCTGGACTGCGGGCAGCAACAAACCGACCAAGACGCCGATGATGGCGATCACCACCAGCAGTTCGACCAACGTGAATCCGCGCCGCCGCGAATTGGATTTGAACATCATAAACACTCCAAAACAAAAACAAAAAATGCAACCTCAGCGATCTAAGGTTGCTACATGTAAAAGGTGCAGTCAGCGTCCCCTCGTCTAAGACACTTAAAGCGAAGGGGGGGCGGAGCATGGCAGGCATCCAAAAGTATTGCGAGGTATGAAAAACGAAAGTCACTCGCGACTTTCGCTACGCAATTAGCGGTTGAGAATGGAACTCGCGTTTGCGATCAAACTTCGTCTGCCGGGACATTCTTTGCCGGTGCGGCGGTCGGTGCCGCGGTTTCTTCCTCTTGGTTGCTCGCCCCGGCCGGTAGATCTCCAAGTTCGGTGGTTCCCGAAGAACCACCACATCCGACGATTACGGTCGCGAAAAGAACAGTTGCCAGCAGCGAGAACAAACGAGTTTGCAGAGTCTTAGACATCGAAATGGTGGGGTATGAAGGAGGGGAGAATAAAGGAGTCCGTCCGCGTGGGATGCAAGTATCGCAGCGATATCGCGCAGGACGGTGAGGTAGGGGGGGCAAGACGCTCAAGTGGCAATATTAGGTGGCCAAGCGGTCCTGTGCAAGCGTTCAGAGCGAAAGAAGACGCCCAAAAAGTTCATTTTTGAATTCGGGCAAGCCTATAGACAAGCGTTTTGAGGCTATAGAGTTGAGGTTGGAAGCAGTAAACTGTTGGACATCAATTCCTGCTTTAGTGCCTGTCGCAGGTGGATAGGATTTGCGGATTGCCCGCCAAGTGGTTTATGATGGTTGTGGTGCTCTTGCGCCCCCTAATTTCGTTGATAACGTTATCTGGGCAGAACTTATTTCCCGCCTACCCACCTGCCTTTCTTCGTTTGCTGTCGTTTTTTGGGTCCTGCTTTTAATGGGATTCAACAAACGGATGACCGCAAACGTGATTCTTGGAGTTTTCTTGATGTATTGGAAATCTGTTTTGAAAACTCCAGTTGCAGGCTTGTGGATCGTACTGTGGACGATTGCGGGATGGGGCTCGATTGCCGATGCGAAAGAGTTCTCGGAAACCGCTCGCTGGGATTTTGGTAGCGAGGAAACGTCGAATTTGCAGTCCCACGGCAACGTGTATCGTGATCAATTGGGGCCCCGTCCGCCGCAGTTCCCCGATTTCGACCCTTCCAATCTGTCGGTTCGTTTTGACGGCAGCGGTTCTCGCTATTTCTTTCCCGATTCGGGGGATGAGAGCGAATTTGATTTTGACAATGGTGACGAGATCACCTTGGAAGCCTGTGTCAAAGTCGGTGCGATCAGCAGCAACCAAAATGTGTACGTGATTGGCAAAGGACGTACGAATGCGAAAGGGTTTGCCAGGGACAATCAAAATTGGGCGCTGCGGCTACGTGAGCTGAACGGAAAAGTTTGCATCAGCTTTCTGTTTGCGACTCCGCTTCAACCCGGTCAAGTCACCGGCGCCCACTGGCATCGTTGGACCTCGATCGAGGGTCTGAAACCGGCCAATGGATGGCACTCGATCGCCGTGTCGTATCGTTTTGGTGATCCCAGCAGCATCCGCGGTTGGATTGACGGAAAACCGAGCAAGGGACGCTGGGACATGGGAGGCGAAACGAAACAGCCGCCTGTCATCGATAACGATGCGATTTGGATCGGTTCGTCGATCGGCGGCAGCCCCGGAAACAGTTTTCGTGGCTGGCTCGATTTCGTCGGGATCTATCGAGGCATGTTGACCGACAAAGAGATGGCTAAGCGGTTTCGCACCACGCCTCGTGAAGCGGTGGTTGCAACCGAACCCAAAATTGAAACGGTGCCCGGAAAAGTGACGGTGGCGTTTGATGAGTCAGCCGATTCTCATCGTGATTGGCCCGAGGATTCGTTCGTCGACCCCGTCTTTGCCACCGGCTCTCGACCGAGCGTTCCGAATTGGCAGGCCGAACAATTTTTGATTCCCCGTCTTCCTTACCGCTACGACACTTGGGGTATTCGCGATACGTGGAAGAGTGCCGTGTTGGTACGGGCGGCAGCCGATGTGCAATTTGCGGCGGGCAAAAGCCGGTTGTTGATTCGTGCTCGCGGGTTAAGCCGATTGTGGGTCGACGGCAATGTTGTTGCCAAGCTTGGGCCGATGAGCGGATCGACCGATGGGCATCAGCCTGTCGATCCGCTTCCCGATCCTCCGGCCCCAGGGATGCGGATTGTCGGTTACGGATTAAAGGAAACGTTTGGCGAAGTCGAGTTCAAGAAAACCACGACGGTTCGCGTGGTCTTTGAAACGTTGGTGGGAGGAGCTTCGTTCCGAGCGGAACCGGGGGAAACAATGGTCGCGGTTCAGCCGCCGGGCACGGAGCACTTCGAATTGCTCCGTCCGGCGGATAATGAACATAATGCGGGCGACGCCGTGCTGACGGACAAAAACGTGTTGTCGCAAATCGTCAAAACCGAGGCTTCGCTGCAACAATTTGACGACATCGTTCGGCGACAAATGGCCAGCAGCCAAGACGGATATTGGGAGCAACGTCATCAGTTCGGTCGCCACCATGTCGGCCCTCGCAACGAGAGCAAATCGGCTTCGATTGAAGGCTTTTTAGCCGCAAAGATTTCGCGTGCAACATTGACTCAGCCATCGCCTCGCGTCGATTCGTCAGAAGGGCATGGATCGATCGACTTTCAGAAAGAGGTGCTTCCGATCCTCCGCGAAAACTGTTTTCGGTGTCATGGTGAAACCGACGAAGGTGGTTTGAAACTGGACAGCCGTGCGTCATTGTTGTCCGGCGGTGACTCGGGCGAACCGGCGATCGTAGTTGGCGATCCTCATGCGAG
>NZ_JBFHFD010000660.1:0-4824 GCF_041583735.1 Novipirellula sp. | reverse complement strand
CGCACGTGCGTATCACGATAGACACCGAGATCTTCGTTGTCGGCGAGGTATTCGTCGCCGATATTGTGGCCGCCTACAAATGCCTCGCGTCCATCGACGACGACAAGTTTGCGGTGATTGCGGAAATTCAGACGCGTCGAGGATCCGTCTCCGAGCGGCGGATTAAAACCGTGAATCTGCACGCCCCCGGATCGTAGCTTGTCGAGATATCGGTTGGACATGTCGCGGCTGCCGTACTCGTCATACAGCACCCTAACTTGCACACCTTGTCGGGCCTTTTTCAACAACAGCTCGGCCAACCGGTTGCCAAGATCATCATCACGTAGGATGTAGAATTCAACAAGCACGTAGGAATCGGCTTGTTCAATGGATTGGAACAGCGACTCAAACGTCTGCTTGCCATCGATCAGAATGGTTGCCGCGTTTCCTTCGGTAACTGGAAAATGAACGAGCTTGCTGAGTAGACGCTGTGTTTCATTTTCCGGATCCAACGCCAATCCCGACTCGACCAGATCTCGGTTCAATCTGTCCAAGATCGGGGCTCCTTCGGATTGACGGGCGCGGTAGGCGATCGCTTGTTTTCCGTAGTCGGTTTCACCGATCGCCCAGTAGGCCGGAACCGCAATGTAGGGGAACGTATTGAGCGTGACGATCCAAGCAATCGCTCCTTGCGGCGTACGAGGCTCGCTGAGCACGTTAATGGACGAAATAAAGCCAAGCGTATGCGCCAACAGCAGGATCGAACCGGTGAGGCTGCGGCGATGAAGTCGCATCCAGGCGACCACGCGGCGTGATCGCTCGTGACGCAAATACAGCAGCCGGATCGGGCGCCAAAGCGTTCTCGAGATCGCTTCGCGTTTGCGATCGATCCATTCAAAAATCCGTGCGGGTAACAATCGCCGCTTGGAACCAGACGCGGCAGGGGTGGTCATCAGTAGAGCAGCTCACAAAAGGAAGCATCATCGGAGGTCGGTTGCACTGCGACGAGCGACAAAATGCAGCTTTCGTGCCAACACTGCGTCATCGGAAACGTTCCAGCAGAGGATGGAACAAAAATTGCAAGTCACTGACGCTGGTAAAAATGGAAACAAGGTAGACAAAAGCGATGCTGAACCTGTACGGGATGATCACCGAACCGATGTTTTGGTGGGTAGCGACGGTGTCCGCGATCGTGTTTGCGGCTTCAATCGTCGCGGTGCCTTGGCTGATTCTGCGGCTTCCAAGTGACTATTTCAATCACCGCCGCCGCATCATGATCCGCCCACAAACGAGGGCTTCGGTCTACTATCACTGCGTTTGGATTGTCTTGAAAAACATCGCCGGCGCGGCGTTTCTGACGATGGGAATCGCGATGTTGGTGCTGCCGGGGCAAGGATTGCTCACCATTTTCATCGGTTTGTCCATGCTCGACTTTCCAGGGAAATACCAGCTTCAACGAGCGTTGGTATCGCGACCATTTATTCTGAAGCCACTGAATTGGATCCGGCGAAAAGGGGGCAAAACTGACTTCATTGTGCAAGCGTCATAAACATGAATGGGTCGCCGCATCAGCCCCCAGCGTCAGCCTCCATTCGCGCATGGTCAGCCATAGCTCAACGTGGTGCAAAGCCGACCAAGCGATACGCAACATTCGTGTTTAGAGGATGCGTTACTGTCGTTTTTCACGGCAAATCCTAACCCGAAGCGTTAGTTTGATGTAGCGCGTTTGTATTTAGGGGCAAAGCCCCGGACGTTTACCTAGCCCAGCCCAGCGGGCTGGGACCAAGAAATCCAATGAATTGTAGGGCCAACGGTCCGGCCGTTTACCGGGACTTAATGAGGGCGGCTAGCAAATGGCCGGGCCTTTGGCCCTTAGGTTTCTTTGCATCGAAAACCTGGCCCGTTGGGCCAGGCTAGGCAAATTGCTGGGCCGTTGGCCCGAAGAACGTCTAAACTCGCAACTTCAAAACGCGTTGGCGAGGGACCGAGAAAAGATTGAAATTCCCTTGCTGACGCTTCGGGTTGTGATGAAAGTGCAACTTGAAAACATTCGCCTTGGACGTGCGATAGAGCAAGACACATCTTGCTCGGACAACTTGCCATCCTTCAGCGATCAGTACAGACACTGTGGGCGATGTGACGGTAGAAGGCAGCGTCCTCGTCGCTGATCCCTTTGGGGGCGAACGTCGTTTGGGTGGCGGCGATTCCTGTCAAAGATTCGAACCAAACGAGCCCCGCCAAGAAACAACCATGCGAATTGCCGTGTTTGAAATCCAATGCCAATCGCGGTTTGTCACCTTGTTTCCGCCAATGCCAACCGATCACTAGCGAATGGTCTTGGTTGGGTAGATTGGGATATTCGGGGTTTTCGTAATCGAAATTTGGGTCCGGAGCAACGACGGTGCGTCCGGCGGTTCCGCGAGCCATCTGGAACGCGGTTCCCACTGGCAGAATGCGTGCATCAAATTGCTTGGCATTAGCGTCGTAAGCGTTACGCAGCCGATCATACATCTGCTGCTGACTCAATCCATCTTTCGCCAATAGCGGCGAATCTTGTCGGTACGCCCACGTTTGGTGAATCAACAGCTGAGCCGTCGGCGCCAACTGCTCGACCAATGCCGCCAATTGATCAATGTGTGGATGATAGGTTTCGGGTTTGTGGCTGAGCGCACTCATCTGTTGTACGGTGACAAAGTCCCAGGGTTGCAGTTTCAGATAGTCCTGCAAACTTAACTTCTTTCCACTGGCCGCATCCCGGTACGGCCGCACTTCGCTATCACTCGCCGACTGAACCGCCAGCGTGGCATGCTTTTCTAACGTGCAGCCTCCGATGTTGGCAGTGCCAATCACAAGTTCGACCGAGCCTTCGGATTGTGCGATCTCGCGAAGAAACAGACAGGCGTTCTGAGCGAAGCTGTTCCCAATCGTCAGTACGCGGATCGTCCGCTTGGCTTCGTGCGGACGAGAGGTTTTAGAGTCATTTTCCGCTGCGGATGCAAATGGCGTGACCAATAGGACGAGCACGACGGAAAGGACGAGTCGTGAACCGAGGCGAGCGAGGTGGTAAATCATGGCGAGACGATGGCGTGTTGGGTGAGGGAGGGAGCTGGCAACGAAGTTCCTAAGTCTAGCAAAGATTGTCCGCACGTGACTGCCTCATGGCCCCCCGTAGCGAAACTCGCCAAGAGTTTCGGCCTCCGGCCTATTCGTTGGCCGCTAAGTCAGCAGTCTACTATGTTGGTGAATAGCTAACGAAAACGCCGATTAGGAAAATCGCAACAAGCCCGGCGTCGTTGCGGCCCAGCCTAGAGCCTTTTCCGCGGCGAGGTTTCCGCGTACCTGGTTGACGTCTTAACCAGTGATACAGCAAACACTCACGATTCGTGGTACATTTGCAAATCCCCCTCTCCCCCTCTCCCACTCTCCCACTCTTTTTTCCCCTCCTCGATTCATGATCGCACGCCTCGCACTCACGCTCCTATTCGGTTTCGCCGGCACTCTATTGACTTCGGCTGCCAGTCCCGGCGACGCTCCGGCTGCCGACATGACGTGGTCGCTCGATAGCGTTGGCGACTTTATCGTCCACGGTGACATCCAAACCGCCGATGGCGTGCAGGACCGCTCGCTCGTTTTTGACGGCCGATCGTTACTGACGCTGAAAGATTCAGCCGAACGGATTGCCGCGAACAAGCCTTTCACGCTGGCGATCTGGGTCAATCCTTACAGCATCGGCAAAACGCAGCAGATGATTGCTGCAGCGCATCAATATTCGTTGTGCCAACGGAATTGGGGGGTAATGATTGACAAGGATAAACGTTTCCGACTGTATGTATGGCAAGGCAAATGGGTCACCGCCGACTGCGACCAAGTCCCCAAACCAGGCCATTGGCATTTGGTCGCGATCCAATTGCGAGACGACGCCGCCGAGCTATGGGTGAACGGCGAATTTTCGGCAAGTGTGCCACTGAAGCAACCGCTCCAACCCAGCGCGACTCCGATGACCTTTGCCGGCGTGAACGACGACGGTCATCTTCGCCAAAATTTCAATGGCGCATTGGACTTGGCTCGCTGGTTCGACCGATCGTTGACCGCTGCGGAAATGAAGGATCTTTATCATCCGGTGACCGTAACGCATGAAGTTCCCGAGTTACCGAAACCGGTCCCGTTGTGGGATGAAACCAGCACGTTGCCCACCGCCGCCGATCTTCCGCACCTCGATGGCGTGCGATTTAGTGTGATCAAACCGTACGAGTTTTCGAAAGATGGGTATCGGTTCTTGCACGGCGTGGCCCTCGGATTTCATCGCAACCGTCTATACGCCTCGTTCGGGCACAATCAAGGTGGCGAGAATACGGATTCCGAACAGGCACGAGTCTGTCACAGCGATGATGACGGCCGAACATGGAGCGAGGTGACGACGATCGACGCGGGGGACGAACCGGGGATCGGAGTCAGCCATGGTGTCTTCCATTCGCACGATGGCGAATTTTGGGCGTTTCACGGAGCGTACTCCGGCACAATGAAAAACGTCCACACTCGTGCTTACCTGCTGGACGAATCCACCGGGACTTGGACGCCAAAGGGAACGGTGATCGAAGGCGGATTTTGGCCGATGCAGCAACCGATCAAAATGCAAGACGGTAACTGGATCATGGGTGGTCTTCGCGTTGGCGATGGCAATCCGGCCGCAGTCGCGATCAGCCACGGTGATGATTTCACCGCCTGGGACCTAATTGTGATCCCACGCGGTGAGGGAATCGGCAACATGTGGGGTGAATCGACCGTGTTTGTCGATGGTGCGACGATCGTCAATGTTTCTCGCTATGGAGCTGAGGCCACCGCGCT
>NZ_JBFHFD010000659.1:0-4826 GCF_041583735.1 Novipirellula sp. | reverse complement strand
GGTAATTGCGGTGGTCGATTTTTATGTCTCGCGAAAACATGCGGCCAAGAACCAACGGCAACATGGTTGGTTGCGGCGTGCATTTTGGTCGCACTGGTTCGCCGCCGACAACGTGTTTCTAAGCAGCGATCACCTCGCGATGCTCCACCGCCGGTTCACGACCGATCGCTGCGAAGAACGACTTGGCAGGGTCCCGTACCTACCGCTGCTGCGAGCCCCGTATTATCTGTTTCTAGGCCGCAAACCAACCTCGTAGTTTGACCCACTTCGTAGCGAAACTTGTCAAAAGTTTCGTCCGGGCCTCCCCGATTCCCCCGAAAGCCTTGACGGGCTGTTGATTTAGTGACGTTCCGTGCGGCAGGGGTGTATGATGGACTTCCTAGTCCGTCAATGGTGTATTGGACGGACTAGGAAGTCCGTCCTACGACTAAATCAACGAGCCGTCAAAAGTTTCGTCCGGCGCTCTCCGGATTCATCGAAAATCTTGACGACTTCCGCTACGGCGATGATCGCTTCTAGCGTTGTCCCCACTGGCGGACGTTCGGCAGATTTCGATACAACAACCACGTGTAAAAACGTCGAGGCAGCAGACATCGCAACCACGCGAACGCCACCGCATCCACACTGCCATAGACTCGTAGCGGGGGTGATTTAGATCTCGCAATACGAGTCACCTTGCTTGCCACCGAGTCGGGAGTGGCAAGTGCCCGCCCCATCATCTTTGCAATAAATTTTTCCATGTGGTGGTAGTGTTCATGATACGGGTCACTGCAATCACTTGATGCCTTCGCACTCATCACCGTGTAAGGGACTTTCGCGAACGCGTCCGAACGCATGAATCCTGGTTGCACCAGAGTCACGGAAACATTCCAAGGTTTCAATTCGTAGTAGAGTGCTTCGCTGGCACCTTCCAAGGCAAATTTGGATGCCGAGTAGACCGACATCGTCGGCATCGCCATCATCCCACCCACCGACGAGATATTGATGATCTTCCCGGATCGTCTAGCTCGCATCCCGGGCAGCACACAGCGGATTAGTTCCAGTGGCGAACGAAAGTTGATGTTCATCTGATGCAATCGCTCCGGCTCGGTCACATGTTCGACACACGATCGATAGGCCACCCCGGCGTTGTTGACCAGAATGTCGACGCCACCAAGCTTCTTGTCGATCTCTGCGACCAACTCGCATCGCTGGTTTGCATCGGTCACCTCCAATGATCGTATCCAAACCGTCTCGCTCGCATTGATTCCTTGCGTTTCAAAGCGGGCCAACGAGGACTCACGAGCGGTCAGGACGATGTGGTATTGCTGCGGCTCTTGTTCGGCGATCAATCGCCGCGCGAGCGCCAATCCCAGCCCCGCCGACGCTCCAGTGACCAACACGACGCGGCGATGCTTCGCTGGACTTGCAAGAGGATAGCCAGCCGCTTCGGCACTCGCACGAGCTCGCTCCAGCAACATCGCATCAGGCTTGTGCATCCCTTGTTTCCCAGCAGCGTTGATTTATGTCATCTGCTTTGGATGCCAACCGTTTAGCCTTAAAAGCACAACGCGGTGAAACATTTGAAAGGGGGAAAATGACGGCTCTTCCATTTCGTAGCTACGCTCGCCAGAGCGTGGATGATTGCCGCCCAAATACGAATCACCACCTTCTGGCAAAGGTAGCTACGTAAAAATCCTTCCCAGCGTTACCCAAAGCAAATCCACCCAACGCATCTGCTATGCCAACCGACTCAACCAAGCGAGCTGAGAGAAAATAGATTGAGGTTATTGCGTCAAAACACGATCAAAACGCGTCTTCATCAGCGAATCGGTGCGACGAAGTCTCACGCGACATCTGCACAGAAAGCAGGCGTACCGATGTCTTGTTGCCTCAATGACAAGCACCTCGCATTAGGCTTCCAGCAGTCGCGCCAGCGTCATTGCCAAGCCTCGCAGCGCATCGTTGTCCGGCAGACTGATCGTCAATTGCGGACGACCTTGGCTGTCGGTTTCGACACATTCACTCAGTCGCTCGGTCAATCGATCGACCGTTTCGCTTGATGGAGGGGTGTCCCCCGGCTTGTTGATCAATTCCCCGGCCAACGCAAGTGCGGCTCCGACAAGCTGGCCGCTCGCAGCCGAAACTTTTTCGCGTCGCTGACGCAACGCTTCGGTTTCCGCCTCGACCCGTCGCTGTTGGCTCTGGTCCACCGGCGCGGTCAGCGTGGGGCCGATGATTTGCTCAAGCCGCCGTTTCAACTCCTCCATACCACTGAACAATTCGACCGACTCGACATCACTCTGCATATCGAGCGACGCATTGGCCAAGTCCTGCTTGGATGCCAACGTGTCCAACAACTTCTCTTCGATCGTTCCCGTGGTCACCAGTTTGTAAACGTGCACAGGATTCTTTTGCCCCATGCGGTGAGCTCGCGCAATCCGCTGCTCCAACACTGCTGGGTTCCACGGCAAATCGACGTTGATCACGGTGTTGGCACTCTGCAGGTTCAACCCCGTTGAACCGGCGTTGGTCATCAGAATCACCCGGCACTCGGGGTCGTTTTGAAATTGAGCCACAATTGCAGCCCGCTTCTTCTGAGGCACTTTGCCATCGAGCCGTACAAAGTCGCATCCGATTTGATCCAACCGCCGCTCGACGCGATCGAGCATCCGTCGCCATTCGCTGAACAACACAATCTTGCGAGTGGGATCGGCAATCAAGCCGTCAAGCAGCTCGCCGAGTCGTTCTAGCTTGCTGCTGTATTCTTGGTCCTGTTGATCGATCAGGTACGTGCTGTCAGCGACCATCCGGGCCATTGCCAATGCGCGACGCAGACGCAACATGTCGATTTCGGTTAGAAATTTCTTCGCGGTGATTTGGGCAACCACCTTCATGTTGCTGTCGTGAATTTCCAGTTGTTCCGCCGTCGGTTCAATTCGCACGATTTCATCGGTCCGCTCGGGCAACTGTTTTGCGACTTCGGCCCGTGTTCGCCGCAGCAGGATGGGCTGCATCGTTTCGCGAAGCTGATCCAGCCGCTGGTACCCGAGCGTTTTCCCCTTCTCGTCAACAACCCGATGACGATGAAAGAATTGATAGGCGGGTCCAAGACGCTGTTCGTCCACAAATCTCGCGACCGTAAACAACTCGCCAAGATTGTTTTCAAGCGGAGTGCCCGAAAGCACCAATCGATAAGGACTTTGCAGCGTACGAATCATGTTGCTGGTTTTGGACTCCCAGTTTTTGATTCGCTGGCCTTCGTCCAAAATGATCAAATCCCACGGGGTGGATTCCATTGCCGTGAGATCTCGCAACACCTGTTCGTAGTTGCAAATGGTAAAGAAGGCGTTGCTGCGATATTGTTCCGCCCGCTCGGCACCGGTCCCCAGCACAATTTGCACGCTGCGGCCACTGAACCGCTCGATCTCGCTTCGCCATTGACTCTTCAGCGATGCCGGACAAATCACCAGCACACGTTTGATATCGGCCAACTGAGCGAGCAATTCCGCGGTTCCGATCCCTTGAATCGTCTTGCCCAACCCCATGTCGTCGGCCAGGATCGCACGTCCGGCGCCCACGGCGAACGCGATCCCATCGAGTTGGTAAGGCAACAGTTTGGCGTCCAGCAATTCAGTTCGCAGCGAATGCTTGGCGGGATTGCGGCGAATCTCATCACATTGCGATTGCAGATGCTTTTGCACCAATGCACGCTGAAGGTAATCCTCGGCATCGGGGTAAAGATGAACGGGGTGACCAGCGTGTTCGAGCGCCTCAATCCGCCGCATCGCCTCTTGCCCATCACGCAAGGACTGCTCACCGGCTCGATCCACGATTTCTTCGACCGTTGGATCTAGCTTCGACGGCAAATTAAATCGCAAACCAAAATCGTCGCCGTAGTGCAATCGCAAAGACAAATTGTTGCGTTGATAAGGTGTCGCTAACTCCGAGTTTTTGAACCGCCGTGAAATTTTTTCCAGCACATGAAAGACGTGCTTACACGTTCCAAGTGAGTTCGTGCGAAAATCGGGACAAGAGCAATACGATTGGCCTGGCTCGGTCCCACGCAGAGCGACACGATAGGACTTGCCCGACGTTTTGCTGGTGACCACATAGTCGGTCCAAGGTTTTGACGAATCGGTGGTGCGGACCATCATCGGTTCTTCGGCCGCCCGCTGCCGACGTTCGGCCAGGGCACGTTCTCGCAATTCATCATGCGTCAGATTTTCGAGCGGCACCGATTCATCCGGTGGCGCTGCCAGACCAAGGACACTTTTGGCTTCCAACAGATGCGACAAAGCCGCGGCCAGATGGACACACGCGGTTTCGCAATGATCACAATTGGTCTGCAACTGTTTCGAGCGAGCCGATTGCAGTGTCAACATCGCGATTGCACGTCCGCCTGGGACGTCGGAATCATGAAACCGAACGCGATACAGGTCGCCGCCCAGGAAGACATCTTCTTCGGAATCGATTTCGAAGGCCCGGTTGCTTTGGCGGAGCAGTTCGGGGCCTTGTTCACCGAGCAATTGACAGGCTTGGTAGTAGGTCAGCGAGGCAAGTCGCTGATGGAAGGGGTTTCCCTTGGCTTTTTTTCGATTCGCAGGCTTACTTTTTGCGTCCGAGCGGCTGAATTTGGACTTTGATTTCGATCGAGTGGTCTTTGATTGGGTTGCCATATTCCAGCCGTCTCCTTGCCGATGGATACCATGAAAATTGATTTGCATCTAATAGAAAGGCGTCAAAGTGAACCAGCAAGCGACGGCGGGGGTCATGGTAAGATAGGTAACCCAAAAAACCTGTTAGAGGACACTTGGACAAAGCGGCAAGGGAAGCTAAACTCTAAG
>NZ_JBFHFD010000658.1:0-4828 GCF_041583735.1 Novipirellula sp. | reverse complement strand
TAAAGCGACGACGGGTCGCTTTCTCAGCCACCTCAGGATTTTTCTTAACTTTTTTGTTGGCGATTTCGGTCATGTAAACTTTCCGTGCCCTCGACTTTGAAAAACTTCAAAGTTGTCTCACTCATGTTGGCACAGAGGGCAGAGGGGACCCGAAACGGGTGTCACACCTATAGTGTCACAGTTTATTGCATCAGGTGACAGCCATCTGGCTTGGGGCAACGGAAAACACTTGGGGCGAATCATACCTATGAACCAGTTAACAGCCGGGGGCCGGCACCCCGGCCAATCGCAACGTCTTGGGATCAACGGATTTCCATCAGTTCAGAACGGATGTCATCAACCCAAGTCCATAGACCATAACATCGGCGTCAGGTTGTACGTCGGGTATTCAACCCCCGCGCCACGGCCAACAGATCAACCCGGCCGGCATCATCAAGCGATTGCCACAGCGTCAGCAATTCGACGGCATCGGGACACGTCCGCAACAGCTCTGATACCACCGGTGATACCACCACGGACCCCAAATCGCTGTTTTCCTCGAAGTCTATTGAGATTGTTCCGGACCCTCCGGGTGTACTCAAACCCGTTTTCGACGCGATCCACTGCGTCGCAAGCGGGTTTTTTCGTGCTTTTGCGGCATTTTCGCAGATCCAAGCGACGTCTCAACTGCGCGAGCGGCTTTCTTTCGGCTCACCGCGTCGTGGCAATCGCCGGGTAATTCCGAGTGTAAAACGCCCGATCGACGACGCCCCCGCCCGCACCACCGCGCAAGCTGCCCCGTCGCCGTTGACCGTCCCATGGCAAAGAATCGTCGATGGTACAGGTGCACAACACCGGCCTATTTTCGCTCGACAGCCAGCAAGGCGACTCGCAGTCGGCGACGACTTTGGTTGCGGCAACCTCGAAGTCATTCCAAGCTTCCAATCGGCCGCTCACGCTAGTCTCGCATGCCCTCGCAAGATGCTCTGCCCCCGATGGCTCCCGATGGCTATGGCTCCCGTTGCCTCCGCCCCAAGGTCGCTGCAACCCTTGGAGAATCCCAATGGGGGAGACAACGAGAACGGTTGGCCTCCCCTTGGTTTCCCGCAGAAGCATTTTGGCGTTCGACAAATAGATTGACGACACTAAGGTCTGGTAGCCAAACGCATTCGAAATAACTGAAGATGGCAAAAACATCCTGGTTTGAATTTCGTTGCCGTTGGCTTCCTAACAGGTTCCTATACGTGTCCGTAGCTGCGTCGAGCACTCTTACTTAAATTTATCCATCGCGACTCACGTATACTTTTTTTGATAACCACCTCTCATATGACGCCTTCGCCGAAATCAATTCACCGCCCCAAAGGATTTTTGCAAACACCCTGGACTTGGTGAGGCGAACTTTTATCTCAATAAGATTGGGGGAAAAGACTTCTGCATCAACACGATTCAAATTGCCCAGTTGACGGCACGGGGAGTTCCGCCAAACCAAGCATTTCTGTTTCACCGAAAGACTGTTCGTACCTTCTTTACTCTCTGGCTTTTTTTGAATGGAACTGCAAATGTTTGTGCGAATACTAGTCGTCAGCATTTTTGTAGGGAGCACCTGGGCCTCATCAGATGAGCCTCTAGTTGGACTCGCTCATTTAATAGAGGCTCGTGTCGAAGCAACTGACTTCGAGAAGATTGCCCCAAGCGAACAGGAAATGATCCAAGCGATTGTTAAGGCAACCGGCGTCCAGATGGCTACTCGCTATAAGGGCGGCGAAACGGTACGGCGAAACCAACATGCAAAGAGTCACGGATGCGTCGCCGGAAAATTCACAATCCGTGAAGATATTGACGCAAAATACCAAGTCGGATTATTTAGCAGCGTGAGAAGCTACGATGCGATTGTTCGCTTCTCCAACGCGGATTCGCGCGACCGCGACGATTCGCCGGAGCTCGCTCCTGGCGTCCGTATGCACGGAAGTCGTGGGATGGCAATTAAGGTGCTAGGTATATCTGGGGAGTCCTTACTTCCGCAGCACGGCGCTTTGACACAGGATTTCGTTATGATCAATTCGCCAGTTTTTGTTTTCGCCAATGTAGAGGACTATGCACTGGCTAGCCGATTGATCGCTGAACACGGGGATGATAAAGGGGGTACTGAATTCTTCAGAATGCGTCAAATGCCAGGAACTACAGCAGAGCAAAAGGCCAGAGCCGCAGAGACCGGAAGAATCGCAGCCCAAATACGATCCGCTGGAACACCTGCCCCATTTCAAACTCCGCCGACCACTCCTTTCGAGAATTCATACTTTGGCGCGGCTCCCTTTTTGTTCGGCACTGATCAGGTAATGCGTTTTCGTGTCGTGCCAATCGATGAAAACGCGGAGGGCAAACAGCCACTGATCGAAGAGTCTAACTACCTTCGTGAGGGACTCGCCAACCGGCTAAGCTCAGGTGAACCAGTCCGCTTCGTTTTCGAAGCTCAAATTCGCTCGAAAGCACAAATCACTGACATCATCACACAAATCGAAAATGCAAGTCTTGAATGGCAGGACAATCCAGAAGAATATCCCTGGACCGCATTGGCAGACTTAGTAATCAGCTCCTCTGAACCGCTAGATGAAGCAGTGTGTGAGTCGCTTGTGTTCACGCCGTGGCATTGTCTAAAAGAGCACCAACCTCTCGGCTCCATCAATCGGCTGCGAAAAGCAGTCTATTTAGAATCTGCAATGATTCGCAATACGCCGAAGGAACCAGCTTCTTTGCCCGACCGTTAGTCTCCCATCGAAGCAGAGCTCCGATTTGCCTGGGTTGGTTGCACTGTTCGGCTGGGAGGGCTATCTGAGTTTGTAAACGGCAGTAAAGTGTCGGCGAACGGTTTTTCCAATGACTTCAGGATCTCTTTGCAATACTTTTCTGGCCATGTCGGTCATGAGATTTCTCCGTGCTCTCAACTATTAAAACAACTTGCTAGCTGTCTCACGTATGCAGGCACAGTGGGCAGCCCCTCTCGCCCAAGCAAGCTTGGGCGAGAGGGGGATCCAACGGAGAGGCAAGCGATCAAGCGAGCTGGGCAGTCGCGAAGCGGTGGTGGCACCTAGCCGTGGGCGTGAGTCCACGGAAGACGATTTCTGCGGCAACCGACTGTAGCATGACTCTTCTGCGCCATGCCGGTGTGACCGATGGAAAAACGCACGGCCCAAAGGGGCCATGCTACGGCTGAAGCCGCGACGGACGAGCAGAGCGGCCGGCCATCAAGGCGGCCAGCGGTTTCGTCTCGTCAAATCGTTCCAACACAATCTTGAACCCCGCGGCGATCGGTGTCGCCAAGAACATGCCAATGATCCCCCACATCATCCCCCAAAACATCAGCGATAGTAGCACGACGACGGGATGCAAATCGGATGATTCCCCCATCAACTTGGGCTCGACCAAATTGCCGCTGGCCACTTGAATCAACGACGTCACCCCAATTGCGGAAATCATCCACGCCAAATTGCCGCTGGGGTCAAATAGGATCAACGGAACCGGCAATAGACTGGCTACGATCGGTCCGACGTTGGGCACAAAATTCAGCAAGAAGGCCAGTACGCCAAACGTAAACGCCATCGGCACACCAAATAGTCGCAGCGCTAATCCAAATGCCAACCCGGTGAAGATCGAGATGATCGTTTTCAGCCCCAAGTACACTCGCACTTGATGGTTGATCTCTTGAATCGTTTCGTTGTGTGAAACCAACGATGGCGTTCCTAACAACAAAAAGAAGACAAAGATCAACACCACGACGCTGGTCGATACCAAACTGAACAGTGATTGTGAGACGATTGCGATGCCTTGCCGAGCAAGCGATTCCACCAACTCTTGTGATCCACCCGGTCGTGGCGGCGGGGTGTGAGGAACCTGGGGCTCCGCGTCGACAATCATTGACGATTGTATTGGGGTTGGACCGATCAAATCACGGCTGGCTTCAATATCGGGAGCCTGCGGGGATACCAATGCCAAATTGTCTTCAGGCTCGTCTACTTCATCGGACACTGCTCGAGGAACCTCCAGCGGCAGTAGCACTGCGTCCTCGGGATTGGGCTCCGATTGGTTTTCGCGATCAGACTCGTCTGTCGACACGAGCTCGTCGCTTCGCGGTCGACGAAAATTTAGATCAAGTGTGACATACTTATCCACTTGCTGGGCGATCGCTTCGATCCGGTCAACGTAGCGAGTAGAGTTCTTCGCCAGATCGGTCATCGAAATGGAAATCGCCATGCCAAACAGGATCAGCAGTGCGACACCGGAGAGAAACGTGATGGCAGCAGCGACGATCCGAGTCACCCCCAAAGTCCGCTCCAACACCGAAAGGATCGGACTGAGACCGCTGACGACAAACAGGGCCACCACGAATGGCACCAAAACCGGTCGCAGCCAATAGATCAAGTAAGTGGATCCGAGCACCGCCAACACCAACAGGGAAGCGGTTTGTATTTTCTGCTGCGTTGATCGATCGATATCAAACAGCGGTGTTTGCAGTTTATCTTTACGTGCAAAGTCGGCTGGCGGCGGATTTGGGTTGGGTGGGCCTTGGTCGAACATGCTCATCGATTGGATTGGATGAAGTTTTCAGGACGAGAACGCGGAAGTAGAGAAAACGATACGCAATCCGTTTATAATCTTGGTATCACGATGACGCTACGACAGGGGCCGATCCAGAAGGCAAAACAAAACTGCTGGCATCCCAAAGCTATTTCACGTAGATCACGACGCTGTTGGATGATCTACGTGACAAGCCCAAACGGGATAACGTCAAAACCTTTGGCCAAGCTGCGATTTGGTACGACAAATACGCTCGAAAAATCGATCGCATGTCGAT
>NZ_JBFHFD010000657.1:0-4829 GCF_041583735.1 Novipirellula sp. | reverse complement strand
TTGGATGTGCGGCTTGCCACATCGCGGATCTGCCACCCGCGCGAGGCATTTACAGTGATCTGTTGTTGCACGACTTAGGAACGGCACTGCAAGATCCCTTCCCGGCTCCTGTGGAGCAAACGATCAACCAAAACGTCGCCGCGACGACCAGCCCTTATTCGAATCGATATGGCCGTGTTGAAACATCATCCTACCGCACCAGGGCTTCGACCAATCGCAGCCGTTCCGCACCAAGAGGGAACAGCCGTTTGGGGCCGCAGGGATCGGGTCAAACCATGGCAACTAATTACGCTGGGCAACCGCAAATTGCTCGCGGCGATTTCAGCAAGGATGATCTCGCGAGTGGACACCAATTCTCACCGGATGTTTTGCAGCGAGAATGGAAGACACCACCGCTATGGGGCATCGCGGATTCAGCTCCCTACCTGCACGACGGACGCGCCGAAACGCTGAGTGATGCAATCAAGTGGCACGGTGGCGAAGCGGAGGAATCGAAGCAGAATTTCAACCAGCTGAAAGAGGATCAACAAGAACGGCTGCTTGCATTCTTGGAAAGCTTGAAGGCACCGCTGGATTGAATGCTAAAGCGGCCTAAGCGTCCAATAGTCCGCCGAGAACAGCGTGTCGAGGCCCCGGGCCCGAAGGCAGTCATATAGCATCGTAGTAGCGAAAGTCGTCAACGGCTTGTTGAATTAGTGAGCCGTGACGCGTCAGCGGCCGGGTCCCATGCACGCCCCGGTACCTTGCCGCCAATACCATCTACTTTGACCCTGACCGAGTGGTTTTTATAGCGGAGCGGCGCGGGGCCCCGCCCGGTAGATTTCGAACGCTTTACTCGCTGCAACCGGGCGGGGCCCCGCGCCGCACTAAGGTGGATGGCATTAGCCTTACGGGCCACGGTTCACCGTTTGGCTTTGCGTTTCGCGTCGCTGGCGGGCTCGTCATCCTTGCTGGACTTTTCCTTCTCCGCCGGCGGCGTGCTTTCGATATGCCCGCCGACGCTGAGCACGCTGAGTTCATCGGTCAATCGTTGCCGCAGCTCGTCCGCGCCGGGGAACCCCATATGCACCGACTCAATCACTCCCGATTTGCCAACCACGACGGTTTGCGGGATCGCATCGGCGCGAAACGCATCGGAGATTTTCCCGCCGGGATCCAAGACGACATCCAAGTCGATATCTTGTTTCTCGAGAAAGCTTTTTACCAACTCGAGTTCTTCACCCACGTTGACGGCTAAAAAGACTACGTCCTTGTCCGCGAACTCGCTCGTCACTTCCTGCAATACCGGCATCGCGGCAACACAGGGGGCACACCAAGTGGCCCAAAAATCGAGCACAATCACTTTGTCCTTCAGCCCCTCAAGCGAAACCGGCTGTTCCGACAACGTTGCTCCGCTGAAGGCGGGTGCTTTCTTCCCTAACAGCGGATGTTCGGCAACCGCACCAGCGACCGATTGCAGATAATCGTCAAGCGACTTGTATTCGGTGGCATCCTTGGACGGACGAAATGCAAACAATGCATCGCTGACCTCACCACTCATTCGCCACGAGAGAAAATCAAATTGAATTTGATACTTGAATCCTTGCGGCACTTGGACCTGCTTTGTTGCTCGCAACATGGCGGTCAAATCGACCAGCAAACGCAGCGGCTTTGTCGGCTCTTCTTCGCTCAACCACAAATCCCAACTGACCGCATCGTCCTGAACACCGTGTATTTGAACGGCGGGAACCCGGCCGCGAAACTTACCGCGACTGACGATCTCGACCGACTTCATACCGCCCAAAAAGCTTAGCGAAGGATCGACCCCGGCCAGCGACAATGCCATCACCGGTTCGGGATAGGCCCCCATCGCGATTGGCAATTCCACGACCGCTTGCTGCAGATCAAGACGGTCGTCGACTCGGTAATACGCCTCAGGTGAAAGCGCCACCACCATCTCGTTGCCGTTTGCATAGATTCGCGTTCGCTGGTCGGGCTCTTTCAAATAGATGGTGAACTTGTTGGGATGTTTTGACGCGATTTGGTAAGTCGCTTTGCGAGACTCGACCACCTTGCCCTGCACAATCGACTCGGTCAACATTTCGACGGTGCTTCGAGAGACATCCGCCTTGTTGATCGAAGCAAAAAACGGCTGGAGCACCTTGCGAACATCGTCGCTGAGCACAAACGCAGGCGACTGTGACGATGCCGCATTGGCATCCGATCCCTTGGCCGCCGCAGTTCCCTTGCTGTCATCCTGAGCCCGAGCGACAACAGGACTGGCCAACACAGCGATCAAAAATAGACGAGCAACCATCTCGAACAGCTCCCAAATTCATGCGTAAAGCGAACGCTCGCATGATAGAACGATTCCGAGGCGGTGGCTACATATGGGCCGGGACGACGCACTAATACGTGTCAGGATAGATCACCAGCTCGATGCGGCGATTGGCTGCACGGCCTGCCGCGGTGGTGTTGGGTTGGCGAGGGTTGTTGGCGCCTTGCGCCACCGTAAACAATTGGTTCGGCGGCATGCCGGCGCGGCGAGTCAACAGCTCGAGTACTCCTGCGGCCTGGCCGGCGGCCAATTGGTGACTGGTTGCAACTTGGCCACCGTACAGCGGTGAGTCATCGGTGTAGCCTTCGACCCCAATCCGCTGACGCGGAAACAAACTGCGAAGTTGGGCTGCAATCGGATCGAGTGTCGCCGATGCCTGAGGCAGCATTTGATTGGTGCCGGGTTGGAACAATTGGTCCGCCGGAATCACAATACGAATGACTTCGCCGTTCTGCTCGACGGGGATGCCGCCAAGGTTCAGCCGGCTGGCCGCTTGCAGCAGATCGGTATTGGCTCTGATCGATGCACCGCCACGCTGTTGCGTGGACGCCTGAAAACCGCGAACACGATTCTCAGCTTCACTGGCTGCGATCGAGGTCGACTCTAACTTGGCGCTCGTTTCGGACAGTTGCTTGCGAATTAATTCGAGCTCATCGCGATAAACCAACGACTGCTGTTCACTTTGCGCCAACTGGGTGTGCAATTGACGATTATTATCATCAAGCAACTGAACGCGTCGATTTAACTCGGCAAGTCTCGCTTGGGTCGGGTCGACCGCAGCAGAAACACCGCCTGGAGCATTCCAAACTCCGCCCGCGGACGAAGCAAGGTAAGGGTTCTGGCTGCATCCGAGCGCACTGGCCAACGCAACAGCGAGCAGCAAGCTGCTCGATTGTTTTGCGATTGCCAGATGATTGTTGCTGAAAAACATTGCTCTTCCTGTGCTGTAAGGCGAAAACCGCCTAACCCTGTTAGTGCGAACACTAAAAG
The DNA here is from genome assembly GCF_041583735.1 of Novipirellula sp. Classification (NCBI taxonomy): domain Bacteria; kingdom Pseudomonadati; phylum Planctomycetota; class Planctomycetia; order Pirellulales; family Pirellulaceae; genus Novipirellula; species Novipirellula sp. The sequence continues at coordinate 1,522 of NZ_JBFHFD010000657.1, read as the reverse complement.
CAGCCAACACCCCGTGGCAAGAGCAATTTTTTCGCAGAGCATGCTTTCCGCTAGCGACCGAGCGAGAAGCGGTTGCTTTCATCGCCAACCGTAACCGCTAAGCTTCGCTAGCCTTTGGCTGATCTCGACTTGCACAATGCAGCGCCCCGAGCCCCCAGATCAGATCCTGGCAATCAATCGCTTCCACCTGGGCTCCGCAGGCCAATTCGCGAATCACTGCGATCGCGTGCTCGTCGGCCGCAGGCTGACCAAACGTGGGAACCAGCAGCCGTTGGCGTCCCAACATCAAGAAATTGCAATAGCTCTCGGGCACGCGTTGGCCATCGACCTCGCGTTTAGCGGGGATTGGCAAGCGGTGAACGTTGACTTTGGGCTCGCTCGTTTCGCCCCACAAACGAAGTTGACGATAGTTATCTTCGAGTGGTTTGTGGTTAGGATCGTTGGGATCGTCACAAACCGCAACAACGATGTTGCAAGGATCGAGAAACCGTGCCAATTGATCGATATGCCCATCGGTATCATCGCCCACCAGACCGCCACCGCTGAGCCAAAGGATCTCCGTGACTCCCATCTGGGCGTGCAATTCCTGTGAAATCGCTTCGCTGGACCAGCCCGGATTCCGTGTCGACGTGATCAGACACTCCGGTGTGGTCAGCAATCGACCTTGGCCATCGGTTTCGATCGCCCCCCCTTCGAGACACAATTTGCTACGTATTGCGGGGATACCGATGTGGTCACAGATCTGGGCCGCTGCGGCGTCGTCGGCATCCCAAGGCGGGTATTTGCCACCCCAGGCGTTGTAGCGCCAATCGATTCCAACGAGACCGCCAATTTCGGAATCATGGACAAAGGTGGGTCCAAAATCGCGAACCCAAGAATCATTGGTAGGACAAAAAACCAGCTCGACAGGGCTATTTTTTGGCAGAAACGCCTTCGCATCGCCTGCCAAAGACTCGGGCAGCAGGATTCGAACCGCTGTCGACTCTGCCATCTGAGTCGCCCATTTGGCAAAAAATGCTGGCATACGGTCAAATCGACCCGGCCAAGTATCGAGGCTATGCGGCCAAGCCAGCCAAACCGCCTCTTGAGGCTCCCACTCCGCAGGCGTACGACGACTCAAGCAGCTACTCCAGCTGAAATGTTGCTCAGAGAGGCGACCCGCAGGTCTACTCGAACTTGATTTCTTCTTTGACCTTCTGGATGAAGTGGGGAGATTTCCCGCCCTTACTAAGCTCTAAAGCTCGCTTCTCAGCATCTTTCTTCTGATCAAACTCAAAAACAGCAACCCGTTTGAGGTTCTGGCTAAAGACTCCCCAATACAGTTTCAGACGAACATCTTCGGCCTGCTTTTTCTTGGATTTTCGAGTCGAGGCTTTTTTCTTGCTGGCTTTATTCTTGGCCGTGGCCAGTTTTTCTGCAGCTTCCGCCTCTGCAGCTTTCGCTTTACGACTGACGACCTTTCGGGCCATGTGAAGAATGAGGGGTATCGAGGAACGAATTGGATGTGATTTAAGCTGCCTAG
>NZ_JBFHFD010000656.1:0-4847 GCF_041583735.1 Novipirellula sp. | reverse complement strand
CCGGGCGAGTCGTTCCGATTTATTCACGCTAGCGATTTTCATCTCGAATCTCCTCTCGGGGACCTCGATGCGATCCCGAGTCACCTTCGTGACGCGATGGCCGATGCGCCACGACGCGCTGCGAAGGCGATTTTTGAGGCCGCTTTGGCCGAAAACATCGATTTCGTAGTGTTTTCCGGCGATCTGCTGAATCCTCAAGCCGCTGGCCCGCACGGGATGGCGTTGCTGTTGGATTATTTCGAGAAGCTGAACGCTAAGAAAAAGCCGGTATTCTGGGTCGCCGGAAACGCGGATGACCCGCAAAAATGGCCCGAAGCGGCCCCGCTGCCTCCCAACGTTACGTTGTTTCCCAAGAACAAAGCGATCGCGGTCCCCGTCCAACGCGCCGGACGCACGATTTGTGTTGTCGTCGGCCGCAGCAGCGAAGGTCGTGCGTCGTTGCATGTTCCGAGTTTCCGCGTCGACCCGAGCGACGAATACACCGTCGCGGTCGGCTATGGTTTTTCGGACGCCGACGCGCTGAAAGAAGGCCGTTTCGACTATTGGGCTCTCGGCGGCAAGCATAATCGCCAGGAAATCGAAGGGGGGGCCGAAGGAGCCGCGGTTTACTGTGGGTCTCCGCAAGGTCGTTCGCTCGACGAGCCTGGCCCGCACGGTTATTCGATTGTTGACGTCGACGCCGACCAAACCACGCGAGTGCACGAAATTGAATGCGATGCATTCCGCTACTGCAAAGTGGAGATTGATGCATCCGAAATTGCCGCGGTCGGCAGCATCCGCAATCTGTTGGGCGAACGCATCGTCCGGCTCCAGCACGAGAATGGCGGACGCCATCTGTTGATTGGCTGGGATATCTCAGTCAGCAGCGGTGAGAACCTGCATGCGATTGGCGACGCCGAGGAATTGCTGCAGTGGCTGCGACGCGAATTCGGATCGGGGACGCCAGCGGCTTGGACCGCATCGTTGGTCGTTCGCCCGCCACGCCACTACCCCAAGTCGTGGAATGAAGAAGACACGATCTTGGGTGACTTTTTACGTGCCGCGGACAAGCATCGCAAAAACGACGGACGCGAATTGAACTTGCTGCCGTTCACCGAAGAGCACAAGGGGATTCAAAGCACGACCTCGACGCTATTGGCGGACGTTCCCAGTTCGGCACGCGAACACATTCTTGACCAAGCGACGCTACTGGGTGTCGAACTCCTGCGTGGCGGCAAGCCAAATTTGGTGCAAAAATCATGAAGATCAAAGACATTCAAATTGATGGTTTCGGCGTTTGGACCGGATTGTCCGTCGACTCATTGTCCGATGGCATGACGCTGTTTTACGGCCCTAACGAGGCTGGCAAAACAACGCTGATGCAGTTTCTGCGAGCGATGCTGTACGGGTTCACCCCGGATCGCCGCGAACGCTATGTCCCACCAGTTTTTGGCGGCACCCCAGGCGGCGCGATCCGTGTGACGGGGCCCGGCGGCGGCTACCAGATTCGTCGTACCAGCCAATTGACCGACACCGGCGTGACCGGCAATCTGAGCGTCACAGGACAAGACGGGTTGTCGCAAGGCCAGCACCGATTGAGCAGTTTGCTCGGCCAAATCGACGAGCCGATCTTTACCAACGTGTTTGCCATTGGCATCCGTGAACTACAGGAACTAAGCACGCTTGACGGTACTGACGCCGCCGACGAGCTTTACAAATTGTCCAGTGGTCTGGACCGCGTTTCGCTCGTCGATGTGCTTCGCAGTTTGCGCGAAGGTCGCAAGAGCATGATCGGCAAGGATAGCGTCATCGACTCGGAAGAGGCGGGCAAGGTTGCCGCGATGATTCGCAAACGCGAAAAGTTGCGAGACGAAGTCGAGCAGCTCACCCGGCACGGCCGACGCTGGAGCGAACTAGCAAGCCAGCGACGATCGCAGCAACAAGAAATCGAAACGTCGTCCGAGCGAATGATCGCTTGGGAACGGGAAGCACGCTGCGTTGAAATCGCAACCAGCGTTTTCGACACCTGGAAACAACGCGAAGCATTGGCGGCATCCATCGCGGAAACGGAGCTCGAGTCCGAGTTGCCAGACGATGCGCCAGGGCAATTGGTCCAGATCGAAGCGATGGTCGAGGACAGCAAGGCCAAGATGGAAGAGGTCAAGGCAAAACGCCGTGAATTGCGGGTCAAAAACGAGCAGCTGCCGGTCAGCAAACGCCTCTTCGACTTGCAGGGGAAAATCGAAGCCGCCTCCGAGCAAGCCACATGGGTCGAGGCACTCGAAGAGCAAATCGAGCGTCTTGACGGACAAATCGACAAGGCCCGCAAGCAGCTCGAAGCGGACGCCGACCGATTGGGAATCGACGAAGCCGACAAGGTCGCGATCACCGAAGGTGATATGTCCAAGCTGCCGGATTTGTCCAAACAGTCGCTAGCGACACTTTCGGCCCCCGCAAAGCGGGTTAAGGAGCAGTTGTTTCTCCTAAAGCAGGCTCGCAGCGAAGGCGCCGAGCATAAGACACGCGCCGAGAAGATGGGTAGCCAGTTGCAGGGCGTCCTGGCCCGAGCTCGGGCGACCAATCTGCAGCAGGCCATCCGCGAAGAAAACGAACTGATTACTGCGCTGCGGCACCGCGGCCAACTCGGCGAACATATCGAAAAGCTGAAGCGGCACTACCGCGACTTGGAAAAAGAAACGGTCGACTTGACGACCGACGAAGCACTTCCAATGGATCGGCTGATCTTGTTGGCTGTCCCCTTTATCTTTGGCGGTATGTCGTTGGTCTATGGCGTATCGAACATGCTGGGGCTGACCTGGTTCTCGCCGGATCCCGATCCCACCAAAGGCATGTTTTGGTTGACCGTCGGATTCATGGGCATGCTGACGTATTACTTTGGCAAAGAAAACGGGATGCGTTCGACGTCTCGCGATCTGGAGGATTGCGAGCGCCAAATCGACACGCTCCGCAAACAGATCCGTGAACTGGAAAGCGAGCGAAACGAAGCCGACTCGACGCTGCCCACCAGCAACGAGACCATCGAGTTGCGAATTCGCGAAAGCGAGCAGCTGCTGGCAGAATTGGAATCGGTCTTACCGACCTACCACAACCACCAAGCGGCGCTGCAATCGTACAAGTCAGCGCGAGAACGGGCGACTGAAGCCGCCGATGGATTGAGAGATTCGCGCCGAGAATGGTCCGCCACGCTGAAGCGGTTGGGGCTAAGCGAATCGCTTTCGCCATCGAGTGTTCGGAACCTGAGCGATGGTTACGAGACGCTGCTCAGTAGTCGACGCCGCTGGGAAGAGCTGAAGACCGAACGGGATCAGCGGAAACGCGAACGGCAAACCTTGGCTCGCCGAATCGAGTCGCTGTACATGGAGGCGCTCGATCTGCAAGAGAACATCCCTGCAAAGAATCCTCGTGATGATGAGGACGATGACGACAGCGAACAGGCCGCCAAGCGAAGTCGCGTTCGTTCGAACCCGCTGGACCAACTGAATCATCTGCATGAAGAACTGTCTCGCCAGCAACACTGGATCAAACAACGTCGCAGCCTGAAAGAACAAGACCTCAAGCTGAAGAAGCAGCAAAGCGGATATTTTCGGGCGATCCAACGCGGCGAAACGCAGCGGCGTGCACTGTGGGCAAAGTGCGGCGTTGCCACTCCCGAGCAGTTCTATGGGCTGGTTGATAGCAAAGCGAGCTTGGCGGAAATGCGAAAAGAGCACACCGAGCTCGACAAGCAGGTTCGCTCGATGATAGGTACGCATGTGGAATACGATGCAGTCGCTCGCGAGATCGAGGGTGCCAAGCAGAGCGACATCGAACGCCGCTGGGATTCGTTGACGACACGGATGAGCGAGACCGAATCGCGTGTAGCTCAATTGCGAACTCAGCAAGGCGAGTTGGCTCAAGAGATGAAGCAGCTTGGTGAAGACTCGCGATTGACCACGGCTCAGTTGGAACTGGCATGTATCGAGCGCAAGATCATGGCGGCGGCGCGTCGCTGGCAAACGCTCGCGATGGCAAGCTGCCTGCTCGAAGACGTCTGCGGAACGTTCGAACGCGAGCGTCAACCCGAAACGTTGCGTGAGGCGTCGTCGTTCCTCAATCAATTGACCGACGGAAAGTACAACCGAATTTGGACGCCGCTGGGCACCAACCGATTGAAGGTCGACGACACCGATGGTAAGTCGTTGCCATTGGAAGTGCTGAGCCGCGGAACCCGAGAAGCGGTCTTCATTGCATTACGATTGTCGTTGGCTGCGGCCTACGCTCGTCGCGGAGTCATGTTGCCGTTGGTGCTCGACGACGTGCTGGTCAATTTTGACCGTGACCGAGCGATCTACGCGGCACGAACACTGAAGACGTTTGCCGAACTAGGGCATCAAGTGATGATGTTCACTTGCCACGAGCATATCGTCGATATCTTCCATGAAATTGATGTCCAGGTCCGAATGATGCCGCCACAGGGGCAGCCGGGCCGAGCCGAGGTTCTGCTACCGCAAGAACGCATCGAAGAAGAGCAGGTCGAAGAAGAGTACGAAGAGGAGGTCTACGAAGACGAGCCCGAAGAAGCGGTTTCGGAGGACGAGCCCGAAGAGGAACCCGCACCGGTGGTCGTGGTGGTCAAAGAGGAACCTAAACCCACTCCGAAGATCCTGTACGTCCGCAAAGACATTCCCAAAGTTCAGGCCAAGCCTGAACCCGTGGCCGAGGCTCCCAAGCCCGAGCCGGTCGTCGAAGCCGTTCGCCCCGAACCGGTAAATCCCGAACCGGTAAAGCCCGAGCCTCCGAAACCGGAACCCAAGCCACAGCCACGACGCCCCGAACCCAAACGCGTCAAGTCGATCGTCATCGAACCT